>JAJXVK010000042.1 GCA_021782155.1 Pseudomonadota bacterium | reverse complement strand
ATCCCGCTCATGGCGCTCGAGCTGCTGACCGGTGCGGTGCAGGCCTATATCTTTGCCATTCTCTCCACCGTGTTCATCGCCGCGGCGGTGCGCGAAACGACGCCGAAGACCGGAAGCCCGCAGGAGGACATCGAGCAATGACGACACAGGACATCAGCATCATCGGCGCCGCACTCGCCGTGTCGTTCGGAGCGATCGGCCCGGCGCTGGCCGAAGGCCGCGCGGTGGCCGCGGCGATGGATGCGATCGCCCGGCAGCCCGAATCCGACGCCACGATCGCGCGCACGCTGTTCGTCGGGCTCGCCATGATCGAGACTATGGCGATCTACTGCCTGGTGGTCGCGCTGCTGCTGCTCTTCGCCAACCCCTTCATCCGCTAGGGGCCGCGCGGCGATGCACTTCGACTGGTGGACGCTGGTGCTGCAGGCGGTGAACCTGCTGGTGCTCGTGGCGATCCTCGGCCGCTTCCTGTTCCGGCCGATGGCGCGCATCGTCGCCGACCGGCAGGCCGAGGCGGACCGACTGCTCGACGAGGCCAGGGCCGCGCGTGACGCGGCCGAAGCTGCCGCCCGCGAAGCGCAGGCACGGCGCGATTCGGTTCTCATCGACCGCAAGGCCATCGTCGAGGAGGCCCGCAAGGAAGCTGAAGTCCAGCGCGTCGCCCTGCTCAAGGAAACCGAGGCCGAAGTGGCGCGCGAGCGGTCCGACGCCGCGGACCAGATCAGGCGGCTGCGGCAGACCGAGGAAGCGCGGATCGGCCAGCGCGCCAACGCGCTCTCCATCGAGGTTGCCGGAAAGCTGCTGGAAGAGCCCGCGAAATCGCTGCCGCTTTCCGCGTTCCTCGGCGGGTTCGAACGCGCGATCGCGGCGATGCCCGAAGCATCGCGCAAGAGCCTCGGCGAAAGCCGAAAACCGCTCGGGATCGTCTCGGCCAGGCCACTCGACGAAGCGGACCGGAAGGCGGTCCGCGCCATCCTCACGCGCACGCTCGGCCGCGACCGCGACATCGCGGAAGAGGTCGATCCGGCGTTGATCGCCGGGCTGCGGATCGCGGCCGAAGGGATCGAGGTCGATGCCAGCCTGCGCGCGGGGCTCGATCGCGTCGCCGCCGCGCTCGAAGCGAAGCCGGAGCATCCCGATGACGGGAAGTGAGCCGCGCGGCAAGGACGCCCGCGCCGCCGCGGCGCAGGACGCGCGCTGGCTGGAAGTGGCGCGCAGCGCGCTCGCGGACGTCGATCTCGCACCGCAGGCCCGCTCGTTCGGCACGGTCGAACAGGTCGGCGACGGCATCGCGCGCATTTCCGGCCTGCTCGACGCGAAGCTCAACGAGCTGCTGCATTTCGAGGGCGGCCAGACTGGCCTTGCGCTGACGCTCGACGCGGATTCGATCGGGGCCATCATCCTCGGCAACGCCGACCTTGTGGAAGCCGGCGCTCGCGTTACCGGAACGGGCAACGTCGTGCAGGTCCCGGTCGGCAAGGGGCTGCTCGGCCGCGTCGTCGATCCGCTCGGCCGGCCGCTGGACGAAGGCGATCCGATCGAGGCCGACGCCTGGATGCCCGTGGAGCGCGCCGCTCCGGCGATCATCGAACGCGACCTGGTCATCGACCCGGTCGAAACGGGCGTGCTGGTCGTCGATACGCTGTTCGCGCTCGGGCGCGGCCAGCGCGAGCTCATCGTCGGCGACCGGGCGACGGGCAAGACCTCGCTCGCGCTCGACGCAATCATCAACCAGAAGCATAGCGACATGGTCTGCGTCTACGTCGCGGTCGGCCAGCGCGCGTCGTCGATCGAGCGAGCGATCGAGGCCGTCCGCACGCATGGGGCGTTCGAGCGCTGCGTGTTCGTTGTGGCTTCCGCCGCGTCGGCTCCGGGCCTGCAATGGATCGCGCCCTTCGCCGGCGTCACCATCGCCGAGCATTTCCGCGACCAGGGCGGGCACGCGCTGGTGGTGATCGATGACCTGACCAAGCATGCGGCGACGCACCGCGAACTGGCGCTGCTCACCCGCGAGCCGCCAGGGCGCGAGGCCTATCCGGGCGATATCTTCTACCTTCACGCGCGGCTGCTCGAACGCGCGGCACGCCTTGCGCCAAAGCTGGGCGGCGGCACGCTGACCGCGCTGCCGATCGCGGAAACCGACGCGGGCAACCTGTCCGCCTATATCCCGACCAACCTCATCTCGATCACCGACGGCCAGATCGTGATGGATTCGCGCCTGTTCGCGGCGAACCAGCGCCCCGCGGTCGATGTGGGGCTGAGCGTAAGCCGGGTCGGCGGCAAGGCCCAGCGCGCTGCGTTGCGGCAGGTTTCGGGCCGCGTCAGGCTCGACTACGCCCAATTCCTCGAACTCGAGATCTTCACGCGCTTCGGCGGGATGACCGACAAGCGCTTCCGCCCGGTGCTCGACCGCGGCGAGCGGATTCGCGCGGTGCTGGCGCAGCAACGCTTTGCCGCGCTGCCGGTCGCCGCCGAAGTCGCACTGCTCGCCGCGCTTGGCAAGGGAACGCTCGACGCCATCGCGCCAGCGGACATCGCTCCGTTGCGCGCGCGCATCGCGGACCAGGTCGCGGCGATGATGCCCGGCCTCGCCGCGCGGATCGAGGCGGGCGACAAGCTCGACGACCAGACGCTCGACGACATTGCCGCCTTCGTCGCGGAACTCGCCCGTGGCTGACCGGCTCAATGCCATTGAAGCGCGCATCGAGAGCATCGGCCAGCTCTCGTCGGTGATCGGCGCGATGCGCGGGATCGCCGCGACGCGGCTGCACGAAGCGGCGGGCCGCCTCGATGCCATACGGACATACGCGGGCGCAGTTGGAGCCGGAATCGCGCAGGCGCTCGCCTTGCTGCCCGGCTCGGCCCCATCGCTCGCGGACGGCATGGCGCGGGCGCGCACGGTGATCGCGTTCGGCTCGGAACACGGCTTCGTCGGCGCGTTCAACACGCGGATTTTCGACGCGGCTATGCCGCTTCTCGAGCTTGCGCCGGGGGGCAGGGCGTCGCTTGTCGTGGTGGGTGGCCGCGGGCTCGCCGCGGCACGCGAGCGCGGGCCCGAGCCCGACTGGTCGACACCGATGGCCGCGCACATCGACGAAACCGCGACGCTCGCCAATCGCCTGTCGGACAACCTGTTCGACCTCTTGCCGGATTCTCCGGGTTGCGAGCTCCTCGTGGTCCATGCCGTCCCGGCCGAAGGCAAGGGCGCCCAGGCGGTCGTGACCCGCCGCCTGCTGCCCTTCGATTATTCGCGTTTTCCGCAAGCGAGCAGGAGCGAACCGCCCCTGATCGAGCTTCCGCCTTCACAGCTGCTGGCACGCCTCGTCGACGAACATGTCTTCGCCGAACTTTGCGAGGCGTCGGTGATGTCGTTCGCGGCCGAGAACGAGGCGCGCATGCTGGCGATGGCGGCGGCCAAGACCAACGTAGCGCAAAAGCACGACGAACTGGTCGCCGAGGCCCGCCGCTTGCGCCAGGAACAGATTACCGAGGAAGTCGTCGAACTGGCGGCGGGATCGCGGGCCCGGCTGGCGGGTTAGGCCACGTTCCGGACGTCGCGGGGCGGCCATTGCACCAATCGCGGCCCGCGCCGGTCAAAGGTCCGCCCGGCGCAGCCTCAGGGCGTTGCCGATCACCGAAACCGAGGACAGGCTCATGGCGGCGGCCGCGATCATCGGGCTCAGCAGCACGCCGAAGAACGGGTAGAGCACGCCGGCCGCGACTGGAACGCCGATGGTGTTGTAGCCGAAGGCGAACACCAGGTTCTGGCGGATGTTGCGCATGGTCAGGCGCGACAGGCGGCGGGCCCTGGCGATCCCCAGCAGGTCGCCGCTGACCAGCGTGACGCCCGCGCTCTCCATCGCCACGTCGGTGCCGGTGCCCATTGCGATGCCGACGTCGGCGGCGGCGAGCGCGGGGGCGTCGTTGATCCCGTCGCCCGCCATCGCGACCTTGCGGCCCGCCGCCTTGAGTTCGCCGACGATGCGGTGCTTGTCCTCGGGCGAGACCTCGGCGTGAACCTCGTCGATGCCCAGCTCGCTCGCCACCGCGTTCGCCGTGGCGGCAGCATCGCCGGTCAGCATGACGACGCGCACGCGCTGGTGGTGGAGGCGCTTCACCGCTTCCGCACTGCTGCGCTTGATCGGGTCTGCGACCGAGAGCAGCCCCGCCAGCGCGCCGTCGACCGCGACGTACATCACGGTGCGGCCCTTTGCGCGGCCGGCCTCGGCCGCCTTGTCGGCGCCTTCGTCCGCTATGCCGAGGCTCTGCATCAGCTTCGCATTGCCGATCGCGACCTTGCGCCCGCCGACCTCGGCGCGTGCGCCCTGGCCGGTGACCGCTTCGAACGCCGTGGTTTCCTGCAGCGCGACACCGTGCTCGCTCGCGCCCGAGACGATGGCGGCGGCCAGCGGGTGTTCGCTGCCGCGCTCGACGCTCGCCGCAAGCGCCAGCAGGTCGTCCCCGGCGAAAGCGCCGAGCGGCTCGACCGCCACCAGCCGGGGCTTGCCCTCGGTCAGCGTGCCGGTCTTGTCGACGACCACCGTGTCGATCGCTTCCAGTGCCTGCAGCGCTTCGGCGTCACGGATCAGGATGCCGTTCTGCGCACCCTTACCGGTGCCGACCATGATCGACATCGGCGTGGCGAGACCGAGCGCGCAAGGGCAGGCGATGATCAGCACCGCGATGGCGTTGACCAGCGCATAGGCGAGCGCAGGCGCTGGCCCCCAGATCGCCCAGGCCACGAACGCGGCGACCGAGCTCGCCACGACCGCGGGCACGAACCACGCCGCCACCCTGTCGGCGAGGTTCTGGATCGGGGCACGGCTGCGCTGTGCGGCGGCGACCATCTGCACGATGCGCGACAGCAGCGTGTCGCGGCCGACGTGCTCGGCCACCATGACGAGGCTGCCGTTGCCGTTGACCGTGCCGCCGGTCAGCCACTCGCCCGCGCTCTTCGTCACGGGCATCGGCTCGCCGGTGACCATCGCTTCGTCGACATGGCTCGCGCCGCTTTCGACCGTGCCGTCGACCGGGATCTTGGCGCCGGGGCGCACGCGCAGACGGTCGCCGGGCTGGACCTCGGCCAGCGGCACTTCGCGGTCGCCGTCCGCGCCGATGCGGATCGCGACCGGCGGCGCGAGTTCGAGCAGCGCGCGCAAGGCGCTCGAGGTCTGCCCGCGCGCCTTGAGCTCGAGCACCTGTCCGAGCAAGACCAGCGTGGTGATGACCGCCGCGGCCTCGAAGTAGACTCCCACGCGCCCGGCGTGGTCGTGGAAGGCGGCGGGGAACAGGTCCGGTGCGACTGTCGCCACGACGCTGAAGCCATAGGCGATGGCGACGCCCAGCCCGATCAGCGTGAACATGTTGGGGTTGCGCGTGCGCACCGACGCCACGGCGCGCGCGAAGAACGGCGCGGCGCCCCACAGCACCACCGGCGTCGCCAGCGCGAGTTGCAGTCCTTGCGCCCATGCGGGCGGGATCAGCGCGCCGAGCGGATTGCCCGGCAGCATCTCCCCCATCGCGTAGAGGAACAGCGGCGCGGTGAAGACCGCGCAGACCCGGAAGCGGCGGCGCATGTCGATCAGTTCGGGGTCGGGCCCGTCGTCTAGGCCGACCTGCTCGGGCTCGAGCGCCATGCCGCATTTCGGGCAGGTTCCCGGTCCTTCCTGCCGCACTTCGGGGTGCATCGGGCAGGTGTAAATGACGCCGGGCGCGACCGGCTCGGGCTTGCTCGGCGTCAGGTACTTCGCGGGGTTGCCGAGGAACCTGGTGCGGCAGCCGGCCGAGCAGAAGTGATAGTCCCTGCCTTCATGCGCGGCGTGGTGCGGGCTCGTTTCGGGATCGACGGTCATCCCGCAGACGGGGTCGATGACCTTTGCCTGATCCGCGCCGACGTGCGTGCCCGCGCAGCAATGAGCGTGCTGGTCCATGGTAAATGCAATCCTTGGGCCGTGGCGGCCGTTCCCGGTGTCAGTCGGGCGTGTTCGAAGCGCGGCGCGCGAACATGCGGTAGAGCGAGACGAAGACCGCCGCGACGTACCAGCCGATCGCGTAGGCGACGATCGCGCCGAACACGATGTGCCCCCAGCCGTAGGCGCCATAGCCATAGCCCGCCATGTGCCAGCCGCCGGCTTGCGCACCGTTCATCATCCAGCCCGAATGCGGCATGACCTGGCCCATGCCGCCAGCACCCGTCATCGGGCCATACCAGCAGCCTCCGCCCGCCATGTGAGTGAGGCGCAGCAGCGCCAGCGGCAGGTAGGTGAGCAGGAAGGTCAGCGAAAGCGCGTTGCCGGTAGTCGAGATGCGCATCGGATGTCTCCTTGTCCGCGAACGACGGCGGCGTCAGCGCGACTCGCGCGCTTGGCGCTGCCCCGATCACTTATACCCCTACCCTGTATTTTCCCATTGCACAAGATACCCTGCGGGGGTATATGGCCCAGCATCACGCGAAGCAGGCCGGACAATGCACGCCAAGTTCTCCAGGGAAATCACCCGCATGAAGCGCATCGAGGGGCAGGCGCGTGGTGTCGTGCGGATGATGGAGGAGGAACGCTACTGCATCGACATCCTCCAGCAACTCTCCGCGATTGAAGCGGCGGTGCGCGCGGCGAAGTCCAAGGTGCTAGAGATTCACGCCGCGCACTGCATCGAGGACGCGATCAGGACAGGCGACAGCGAAGGCCAGCGTCAGAAATTCCGCGAACTGGTCGACCTGTTCGAGAAGGTCGGGCGATGAGGCCGCGAAGCGCCTTGCGCCGCCTGCACGCGGGCCTGATGATGATCGTGGCCGCACTCATGCTCGCTGCCGCTCCGGCGATGGCGTCCGCCGCCGAGCCGGGCGCTCCCGAACCTGCGGCCATGGCGCAGGCGATGCACGACATGGCCGGCAGCGACATGGCCCCGGGCCCGCTCCGTCACGCGATGCCCGCGCATTGCCTGGCGAGCTGCCTCGCCGCCACCGCGGTGACGAGCCCCGCCGCGCCGCTTGCCATCCTGCCGCCCGCGGCGCTGCATACCGCTCCCGCTCCGGTCGAGACCGGCGCGCTCGTTCCCTACCCGCTTCCGGTCGATCCGCCCCCGCCGCGCCTGTCCTGAGGTTTCGACGTTCGTCGCGTCACCAACCCGATTCAGGAGACAGACCATGAAGACACTTGGAATCCTCGCCGCGCTGACACTGGCCGCGGCGCCCATAGCGATCCTCGCCGCCGAGGCGCCCGCGCCCCAGCCCTCCGCATCCCCCAGTGCCACACCGACGCCGTGCCCGGCGATGCAGGGCCGGATGCAGGGCCAAATGGGCCAGATGCAGGGGCACCAGATGCACGGCGATGGCACGATGCCGCACGGCCAGATGCAGGGTCACGGCGCCATGATGGGCCAGGGCCACGGCGCGATGTCCGGTTCCATGGGAGACATGTCGGGCGGCGCGATGCCATGCCAGGCAAGCCCGTCCCCCCGGCCGAGCGCAACACCCAAGGGCAACTGACGCAGGCGGCGGGACACGCGCGCGTCGGCGCCGCGCGTCCCGCCTCTCCTTCGAACTCCCGATGACCGGCGATCACCGGAAGGACCTTCATGCACACCATATCGCTTCACCGGCGCGCCCTCCTGGGCGGCGCCCTGGCCTCGGGCGGCAGCGCCGCCGTCGCTGCGCTGTTCCCGCAATGGGCGCGCGCCCGGTCGGCCCATTTCGCCGGCAATTCCGCCGATGCGCTCTCGGGCGAGGACATCGCTCTGGCGATCGCGCGCACGCCCTTTACGCTCGGCGGCCGCACCGCCAGCGCCACCACCGTCAACGGCACGCTGCCCGGACCGCTGATCCGCCTGCGCGAAGGGCAGGACGTGCGTTTCGCGGTGACCAACCACCTCGACGTCGACAGCTCGATGCACTGGCACGGGCTGCTCGTGCCGTTCCAGATGGACGGCGTGCCCGGTGTGACCTTCCCCGGCATCCGACCGGGCGAGACCTTCCATTACAGGTTCCCGGTGCGGCAGTCGGGCACATACTGGTACCACAGCCACTCGGGCGGACAGGAAGGTACCGGGCTGTTCGGTCCGATCGTGATCGACCCGGCCGGCGGTGAGCGCGTGGCGGCCGACCGAGAGCTGATCGTCATGCTCTCCGACTGGAGCTTCATGCCGCCCATGGAGATCCTGCGGAAGCTGAAGGCCCAGCCCGACTATTTCAATTACCAGCAGCAAGCCTGGTTCGAGGCGCCCTCGGGCAAGCCGATGAGCGTGGCGGACAAGCTCAGGTGGGGCCGCATGCGCATGTCCCCCTCGGACATCGCCGACGTGACCGGCGCGACCTATACCTACCTCGTCAACGGTCAGGGGCCCGACGCGAACTGGACCGGGCTGTTCCACCCGGGCGAGCGCGTGCGGCTGTGCGTCATCAACGCCTCGGCGATGACCATCTTCAACCTGCGCATCCCCGGCCTGCCGCTGACCGTGGTCGCCGCCGACGGCAGCGACGTGAAGCCGGTCGAGACGGACGAGATCCAGATCGGCGTCGCCGAAACCTACGACCTGATCGTGACGCCGCAGGATCAGGCCTACACGCTGTTCGCCGAATCGATCGACCGCTCGGGCTATGCGCGCGGCACGCTGGCGCCGCGCGCGGGGATGAGCGCCCCGGTCCCGGCGCTGCGCAAGCCGCCGCTGCTCACCATGAAGGACATGGGGATGGGCGGCATGGCCGGAATGGCGGGCATGCACGGTATGGAAGGCATGGATCACGGCGCGATGTCGATGCGCGATCCGGCCAACGCGCCGGGCGTCGCGCTCACCCCCGGCGTCGACATGATCGCGCCGATGCCGGTCGACCGCACTGGCGACCGCGGACTGGGGCTCGACGGCGTCGACCACCGCGTGCTGGTCTATACCGACCTCGAAGCGCCCGGACCGCGAGCCGACATATCGCCGCCGACGCGCGAAATCGTGGTGCACCTCACGGGCAACATGGAACGCTACATGTGGTCGTTCGACGGCAAGCGCTATTCCGCGATCGTCGAGCCGATCCGCCTGGCGCGGAACGAGCGGGTGCGCTTCAAGCTCGTCAACGAGACGATGATGACGCACCCCATCCACCTGCACGGGTTCCTGTTCGACCTCGTCAACGGCAAGGGCGACCGGTTGCCGAAGAAGCACACGGTCAGCGTGCTGCCGGGCGGCTTCGTTGCCTTCGACCTGACGGCCGACGCGCCGGGCGACTGGGCGTTCCACTGCCACCTGCTGCTGCACATGATCGCAGGAATGTTCAACGTCGTGACCGTGCGTCCGCTCGATGGAGGCGCGGCATGAGGTATGCACTCGCGATTCCGAGCGCCGCGATCGCTGCCGCTCTGTGGACCATGCCCGCATTGGCGCAGGGCACCGGCCACGAAGGGCACGAGATGTCAGGCATGCAGATGCCTGGGATGGAGAGCAGCCAGCCCGTGCCCGAGGCGCCCGACAAGATGCAGGGCATGGACATGCCGGGCCATCCCGTGATGGACCATGCGATGCACGCCATGCCCAAGGAGCCGGCCAAACCCGTTCCGCACATGCCGCCGCCTCCGGCCGCGCTGTCCGGCCCGGCGCATGCAGCGGACGCCTATTATCCCGACGGCGAGATGACGCACGCCCGCACGATGATGACCGGCGAGATGGGCGGCATCCACACCACGCTCGTCATGCTCGACCGGCTCGAGGCGCAGACCGGCAAGGGCGGCGACGGCTGGGCCTGGGAAGGCGGCCTGCGCACCGGCGGCGACATCGACAAGCTGTGGCTCAAGACCGAGGGCGAAGGCGGGATCGGCGGCGGCGTCGAGGATGCCGAAGCGCAGGCACTATGGAGCCATGCCATCGGCCCCTGGTTCGACCTGCAGGCGGGCGTGCGCCACCAGTTCCTGACCGGCCCCGACCGCACCCAGCTGGCGGTCGGCGTCGAGGGCCTCGCGCCCTACATGTTCGACGTCTCGGCGGCGGCCTTCGTCTCCAGTCAAGGCGAATTCACGGCCAGGATCAGTGTCGCGGTCGACCAGCGGCTGACCCAGCGGCTGATCCTGCAACCCAGGATCGAGGCGAACCTGTCGGCGCAGGACGTGCCGGCGATCGGGCTGGGTTCGGGCGTGACCTCGCTCCGGCCGGGGCTCAGGCTGCGCTACGAGATCCGCCGCGAGTTCGCGCCCTATGTCGGCGTCGAATGGCAGAAGCAGTTCGGCCGGACCGCGAGCATGACGCGGGGTTCGGGCGGCAACGCCGACCGGATCATCGCGCTGGTCGGCCTGCGCGTCTGGTTCTGACGGCGATGCGGCTGCGCGTTTCGGGGATGGGGTGTCGGAGCGGTATCGGGAATGCAATTGAGTCGAATAAATATAGATAATTCAATATATTAAAAACCAAACCGCGTCAGAAGGCCGCCAGCGGTGCTCGGGAATCTTTTGGCTGCAATTGGATTGCCACGGACAGGGACGGCTGCCGATTCGGCACAAACATGTCTCTGCCCACGCTACCTCGGTTTGGCAATGCGGCGGCTCGCGCCGACAAGCTGCCGTTCGGACGAGCGAAATGGCTCCGGGGTTAGGGTTACCCGTGCACCTCACCTGCAGGACCATGTTGACGTTGTCCTTGGGTATCACATTCCGCTTGATCCCAATCTGCTCGGCATCTCAACCATCGGTGCATGGCAGGCAGTCAAGGCCTGGCAACGCTGGCGCAAGGAACGGCGCGGCATGCTCACAACCAATTTTGCCGAGGTGACGGGCCTCATGAGTCTGAGTCCAGACTCGCCGATGCCTGAAATACAATATGAATTCGTGGTCGTTTTCGCGATGGATCATGGACGGAAAGTCTATTTCAAGCATGGCATGTCTTGCCACGTCCTGCTGCTGCACCCCAAGAGCCGCGGGTCCGTCACGCTCGCGTCTCCCAACTGGCAGGACGATCCGCTGATTGGGCTGCTGCCGGTTTGGTGGACACCGAGATAGGCTCTTGCAGGCTACTTCAGCTTCACTCTCGAAGTCGATAGGGCTGAGATAAACCAGGGTCGTGTGACGCCAGGTCGGGTTGTAGGAGCATTCGATATAATCGAACACGTCGGCGCGTGCCTGCGCCCTCGTGCGCGTGTAGCCCGGCGGCAGCGAGAACCGGCACATCTTGGCAATCGTATCACGGCAATTGGCAGATGATGCTGGTTGGATCGGAATCCGGATCGTTCTGCGCCATTTGCTCCCCTGATAGCTTCTGATCGTGCGAGATGCATGACGGGCGGGAAAATCACGAATCAATTCGGACCGGCAGAGTTGAACTGCTCTCATCGCACATGCGACCATTGCGGTGCTGGCATGAAAGGGTGCGCGATGCACCGAACGGGTCAGTTTCGATGACACGATTCGGGCCTTGGACGCGCCCTGCTTGCGGACCACACGCTGCCAATTCATCCCGGAAGCACTGAATTCACTTGAATGCGACAATCGCCGTGTGGCTCTTGTCGGCACATAGAGATCAACAGAGGAGCCGGGACGTTGGCGCGCGAGTTCAATCGTAGGTCGCTGCTCAAGACCAGTGCGGTCGTTGCGGCAAGCGTTGGTGTCGAAGGCGCTCATGCCGCCAAGGCCGCATTCGGGCCCGGTGCGGCTCCCGGTATGGCCAGGATCGATCAAGGCACCAATTTTGCCGTTGCGCCCTCACCGGATGGTCGCCACCTCGCCTTTGATCTGGGCGGGGCGATCTGGCTGTTGGCCAGCACCGGCGGCGCAGCCGAGATGTTGACCGACACTCTTACCGACGGGGCCATGCCGACATGGATGCCCGATGGAAGCGCGATCCTGTTTCAGTCCTATCGCACCGGGAACTATCACATCTGGCGGGTTACGCCGCAGGAGCGCACGCTGACCCAGATCACCACGGGTCTCTACGATTGCCGCGAGCCCGCCGTCTCGCCCGATGGCCGCAGCCTCGCCTATGTCTGCGACGAGGACGGGTCCTCGAAGATCCGGATGCTCGACTTTGCCAGCGGCGAAGTGAAAGTCTGGGCCAATACGCCGGGCGAGGCAGCGCAACCATGCTGGTCGGCTGACGGCAAGACGATCACCTATTGCGCCGACGGCCGCCGGATCATGACTGTCACGCGCGATGGCAAGCCGGTGGAAGTGGCCGTCGCGCCGCGCGCGCATGGGCCGCTGCTCAAGAGCCAGCTGGTCGGTCCGGCGTTCACCCCGGACGGCAGCGTTGCCTTTGTCCGGGTTGCCGATGCCGAAACGACAATCGAGTGGGGCGGCGAGGTTCGGGTCAAGGGCGAAGATGTCTTCCCGTTTCGTCCGTACTGGCTGGCGGATGGAAGTATGGTCTATTCCGCCGACGGCGAAATCCGCCGGTTGGCCGCCGGTGTGGCGCAGGCGACCGCAATCGCGTTCACGGCGCAACTCCCGGTTGCGCGGGCAAACTATCGGCGCAAGCAGACCCAACCCAGCGGACCGCAGCGCAGGCCTGTGATCGGGATCGGTTCGCCGGCGCTATCCCCCGATGCCCGGCAAGTCGTCTTCCGCGCGCTCAACGCTTTGTGGCTGATGGAAATTGGCAAGCCGCCGCGCAGGATTCATGACAGCGGGGCCTGCGTGGTCGATCCGGCCTGGTCGCCCTATGGCAGGCAAATCGTCTTTTCGTGCGACAAGGACGGTCAGCTCGACCTCTGGGTCCATGACCTTGCAAGCGGGAAAGAGCGCCGGGTGACCTTTACCACGGGGGCAGCGATCGCCCCGGCCTGGTCGCCCGATGGCAAGACCATCGCTTTTCACGATCAAGACGGTGCGACCTATGCGCTGGAACTGGAGACCGGCAAGATCTCGCGGCTGCAATCCCCGCTGTGGCTGCCCGGCCGGCCAAGCTGGGGACCGGATGGGCGAACCCTGGCCATGGCCGCACTGCGTCCCGCCTCGCCACGATTCCGCGAAGGGTGGAGCCAGATTCTGACGCTCGACCTTGGTTCGGGCAAGGCGCGCTATCAATCAGTCGGCCCCAACAAGTCGATCGCAACGCGCGGTGATGATGGGCCAGTCTGGTCGCCGGACGGGCGGATGATGGCCTTCGTGCTGGGATCACGCTTGCATGTCTGCACGGTAGGCCCTGACGGTACGATCACCGGCACGCCGCGCGCGCTAAACGCCGAAGCGACCGACGCGCCAAGCTGGAGCGGGGACAGCAAGCAGATCCTCTACCTGTCTAAGGGCAAGCTCCGGTTGATTGACGCCGCAGGCGGTGTGCCGCGAACGGTGCCGCTCCGGCTCGACTGGGCCGCGGCCAAGGCTCCGCCGCGCAAGGTGATCCGGGCCGGGCGGCTGTGGACCGGGCACAGCCCCGCGCAGCAAAGCCATGTCGACATCGAACTCAAGGGCGACCGGATCGCCCGGATCACCCCGGCGTCAGGCGAACTGCCCCGCGATAATCCGGATTTTGTCGACGCCGGCGAGCTGACCGCCATCCCCGGGCTGGTCGATGCCCACGTCCACCTCCAGATGCGCAACGCAGGTTTCGGCGACCGCGAAGGGCGGCTCTGGCTGGCGCTCGGGATCACCGGGGTGCGCTCGCTTTGCGGCGGGGCCTATCAGGCGGTGGAGTACCGCGAAGCGATCCAGTCCGGCGCGCGGGTCGGGCCGCGCAGCTTCGTGACCGGCGAAGCGATCGACGGGTCGCGGATCTTCTATCACATGATGCGCCCGGTGACCGAGCCGGGCCAGCTCGATCTCGAATTTGAACGCGCCGCCGCGCTCGGTTACGACCTGATGAAATGCTATGTCCGTCTGCCGATGGCGATGCAGCGCGATGTGGTCAACTGGGCGCACCGTAGGGGCATACCGGCCACTTCGCATTACCTCTATCCCTCGGCGCTGTTCGGGATCGACAGCATGGAGCACATGGGGGCGACCAACAAGCTGGGCTATTCGCACACCGTTTCGCAGACCGGGCGGGTCTACCACGATGTCGATGCGCTGCTGGCCGGGGCAGGCACCACCCAGACACCGACCCTGTTCCAGTCCAACGCGCTGCACAAGGCCGACCCCAGCCTGATAGATGATGAGCGGATCAAGACGCTGATCCCGCATTGGGAACTCGATCGACTGCGTCGCATGATCGAAACGATGACCGACGATGAAGTTACCGCGCAGCTCAAAATCCTTGAGCGCAATGTCGCCCACATCAAACGCGCAGGCTCTCTTGGGGTCATTATCGTCACCGGAACCGATGCGCCGCTCGACCTGCTGGGGGTCAGTCTGCACATGAACCTGCGCGCCATGGTCAAGTTCGGGATGAGCCCCTACGAGTCGCTGGTGACCGCCACCCGCAATGCCGGCAAATTGTTGGCCGAGCCGCTCGGACTGATCGAGCCGGGCGCTTGGGCCGATCTCGTTCTGACCCGGGGCAACCCGTTGGAACGGATCGAAGATACTGCCAATGTCGCGGCGGTGATTGCCGGCGGAATCTTGCACAAGCCGGACGACCTGATGGCCAGATTCAAGGACCTGCCCAAACGGATTGACGCTGTCACAATGCTATCGAGCTACAACGATGACCGGCATTATTGGTGGCATTCGCAAGCGTTTCTGGACAACAGCCGAAGAAAATGCTGTTCGTGCGCCTAGTGCGGCATACGATATAGTTGTGCTGGAGCCGGGTATTTGATCCGAACAGATGGGCCATTTACCCATCCGTACGCCCACCGCACGTCCGGCGGACCTGCAAATCTTATAACGAATCTATCAGAGGCGGCGAACTCCCGCTCTTGAGGCGGAGCCGTCCGATTGCCGGTCCGCTTGCGAATACCCGGTTCTGGCATAAGTTGACGATAAGGCGTTGACTACGGGACGGCGTATGTTCGGTCGTCTGCTGACGCCTGAAGAGGCGACATTCAGTGCCTCATCTTGGCTCCCTGAAAGCTGCCCTCCGCTCACCTATGTTTGGGCGTCCCGAAAGGAACAGCATTTGGGACATAGCCTCCAATCACGGTTCTGAGGGCGAGTGGCAGGTTCGGCCATGCGCTCACGTTATACCAACCTGCATTGATCATGACCCATGTGCCCATGTGCGACGGCCTATGGTCATGATGTGCCATGGCTGGTCGACGAGCTTGTTCCAGGCCTCGCAGCAGTGGTCGACGATGTTGTCGTAG
>JAJXVK010000252.1 GCA_021782155.1 Pseudomonadota bacterium | reverse complement strand
ACCAGGCTGATCGCCGCGTGGCGCGCAAGATCGAGCGGCGGCAACAATTGCGGCACCATCGCGTCGAGCCGACTGGCGACGAGGATCCGGCCGATCACCCGGTCGGGCAGCACGAATACCGCCAGTCCCGCCAATGCGGCGAGCCACAGCGCGCCCCACAGCGGCAGCGCCGGATGGTCCAGGATGGAGCGCCTGCGCGTCATGGTTCCCGTCGCTATCGCCCCCTTGCTATCGCCACGTAACGGCAGGCCGGGCCGGAGCCGGGGCTGCGCGGCCAGTCTAGGCCCCGCGCGCCCGCCTGCGCAAGCGCAACGCGCAGGCGGGTCCCCGATTCGCTGGCACGCGTCATTGGCCGTGAAGGGGGCGCGCTATCGCAACCCGCGCGATGCCGTAGCGGCAGTTTGCGCGCGGTTGCACGCCAGCGGAGCATGCGCCATGTGTCGGGCGATAAGGCGCATCTCGCAGACTCGGGGTGGCGCCACGCCCACTTGAGGAGAGAGCCCATGACCCCGCAGGAACTTCAGGCCAAGGTCGGCGAACATCTCGGCACCAGCGAATGGGTCGAGATGAGCCAGGACCGCATCAATATGTTCGCCGATGCGACCGGCGATCACCAGTTCATCCATATCGACGAGGCCAAGGCCAAGATGACGCCTTTCGGCGGCACCATCGCGCATGGCTTCCTGACCTTGTCGATGATCCCCTATCTCTCCGCCCAATCGGACATGCCGCGCATCGACGGGGTCAAGATGGGCGTCAATTACGGGGGCAACAAGACGCGCTTCATCGCGCCGGTGCGCTCGGGCAAGCGCATCCGCGGGCACTGGAAGCTGCTCGAAATGATCGAAAAGCGCCCCGGCCAGTGGCAGCAGACCAGCGAGATCACGATCGAGATCGAGGGCGAGGACAAGCCCGCGCTGATCTGCGAATGGATCACGCAGTTCTTCGTCTGACCGGCGAACTTCCCCAGGGGGCCGGACCAACCAACCAATCAAGGAAAACCTCATGTCTCGCGACGCAGTCATCGTCTCCACCGCCCGCACCGCCATCGGCCGGGCCTACAAGGGCGGCTTCAACGACACGAAGGGGCCGACGCTCGGCTCCTATTCGCTGAAGCCCGCGATCGAACGCGCGGGGATCGATCCGGGCGAAGTGGACGACGTGCTGTGGGGCGCCGCGCTCCAGCAGGGCACCCAGGCGGGCAATCTCGCGCGGCAGGTCGCGCTGCGCGCCGGCTGCCCGATCGGCACCAGCGGGATGACGCTCGACCGCCAGTGTTCGTCGGGCCTGATGAGCATCGCCACCGCCGCCAAGCAGATCATTGTCGACCGGATGGACGTGGTCGCCGCGGGCGGGCAGGAATCGATCAGCCTCGTCCAGACCAAGGACATGCGGGTGATGCCCGATCCGGAACTGATCGCGATGCATGGCGCGATCTACATGCCGATGCTCCAGACCGCCGAAACGGTCGCGCAGCGTTACGGCATCAGCCGCGAAGCGCAGGACGAATATGCGCTGTCGAGCCAGCAGCGCACCGCCGCCGCGCAGGACGCCGGCCGGTTCGATGCCGAAATCGTCCCCGTCACCACCACGCACAAGGTGCAGGACAAGGAAACCGGCGCGGTCTCCGATGTCGAGATCACCATCGCCAAGGATGAAGGCAACCGTCCCTCGACCACGCTCGAAGGGCTCGCCTCGCTCCAGCCGGTGATGGGACCGGGCACCTCGATCACCGCGGGCAACGCCAGCCAGCTTTCCGACGGATCGTCGGCAAGCGTGCTGATGGAAGCGAAGCTCGCCGAACAGCGCGGGCTCCAGCCGCTCGGCCGCTATGTCGGCATGGCGGTGGCCGGGACCGAGCCCGACGAGATGGGCATCGGCCCGGTGTTCGCGATCCCCAAGCTGCTCAAACGCTTCGATCTCAAGATCGACGACATCGGCATCTGGGAGCTGAACGAAGCCTTCGCGGTGCAGGTCATCTATTGCCGCGACAAGCTCGGCATCCCGAACGATCTGCTCAACGTCAACGGCGGCTCGATCTCGATCGGCCACCCCTACGGCATGACCGGCGCGCGCTGCACCGGGCACGTGCTGATCGAGGGCAAGCGCCGCGGGGCCAAATACGGCGTCGTCACCATGTGCGTGGGCGGCGGCATGGGCGCAGCGGGCCTGTTCGAGATCTTCTGATGCATCTCAACCAGCCGCGGATCGCCCCGATCGATCCGGATCGGGCGAGCGAGGCACAGCAACAGCTGCTGGAGGGGCTGGCGGCGCGCGGCCGCCCGCCCCTCAACATCTTCCTCACGATGGCGCGCGAACCCGACGCGGCGCAGGCCTTCCTCGCCTGGGGCGGCTATGTGCTGTCGGAGCGCAACGATCTCTCCCCGCGGCTGCGCGAGCTGGCGATCCTGCGGACAGGGTACAATTGCGGGTCGGGCTACGAATTCGCCCAGCACACCCGCGTGGGGCTGGGCGCGGGGCTCAGCGAGGGCGAAATCGCGGCGGTCAAGCGCCCGATCGCGGACGGCGAGTGGACCGCGCTCGAAGCGGCGCTGCTGACCGCCTGCGACGAATTGCATACTCGCCAGTTCGTCAGCGATGCCAGCTGGGCAGCGCTGGCGGAGCTGGGCGACAAGGCGCGGATGGATCTGGTGTTCACGGTCGGGCAATACACCCAGGTCTCGATGCTGCTGAACAGTTTCGGCGTCCAGCTGGAGGATCCCGCCGCGCTCGACCCGGACCTCGATCACCGATGAGCGAATGGCGATGACGGGGCGCCTTACGGGCAAGACGGCAATCGTCGTCGGCGCTGGCCAGCAGCCGGGCTACACGATCGGCAATGGCCGCGCGATCGCGCTGACCTTCGCGCGCGAAGGCGCCGAAGTGCTGTGCGTCGACCGCGACGGTGGCCGCGCGCAGGCGGTGACGGACGAGATCATCACAGCAGGCGGCAAGGCGCGGACGTTGGCTGCCGATATCGTCACCGAGGCTCCTGCCATCGTCGCAGCGGCGTTGCGGCACTGGGGCCGGATCGACATCTGCTGCGCCAATGTCGGTATCGGCCACGAAGGCGACGGCCCCGCCCATTCCCATGACGATGCCGCCTTCGAAGCGGTTTTCGCGGTCAATTTCACCGGCGCACGGCGGCTGGTGCAGGCGGTGCTGGACCCGATGCGGGCGGCCGGGAGCGGATCGATCGTGCTGATCAGCTCGCTCGCCGCGACCGCGGGGGCGAACATGGTTGCCTATGAAGTCTCCAAGGCCGCGTTGAACCGCTTTGCTATCGC
>JAJXVK010000251.1 GCA_021782155.1 Pseudomonadota bacterium | reverse complement strand
GGATCGGCGACATCGGCCCGATCGACGCACGCGTCGCGTGGTGCGAACGCCGCAGCATCGGCATCGAGTTCAAGCCCAAACTCCACCCCGCGGTGCTCGATCACATCAATCGCACGAACCAGGCGCCGACCGCGCCCTAGCTGCAACGGGCTCTACGCGAGGGCGCCGTGCGCCACGCCCGGACCAACAGCCTCGTGGCAAAACAGGCTGCCTTCGAGCGCGATCCGCACCGCTTCCGACGTGTTGCGGGCATGCAGCTTGGTCAGCATGTTGGCGCGATGAATATCGACCGTGCGCGGGCTGAGGCCGAGCGAGCGGGCCGCTTCCTTGCTGCTCTGGCCGTCGCAAACCAGCGTCAGGATTTCCCGTTCGCGCGGCGAGAGCGTCTCCATCCGACGCATCGCGCGCATCTGCCGGCTGCGCAGCCGGGACATAGTGGTGCGATAGCCTTTCGCGCCCACGATCCCCTGCACGATGTGATCGTGCTGGAACGGCCATTGCAGATAGTCCGCCGTGCCCGCGCGCATGGCGGCGACGATCCGGTTCTGAACGGGATGTTCGTGATAGGCGATAACCGAGAAATCGCCGGCTTCGAGCGCTGCCAGATTGGCATCCTCGATCGCGCCGTCGATATCGCAGACGAAGACGAAGTCCAATGCCTCGAGATTGAGCCGGCGCAAATCGGCAACCGATTCGCACGGCTCGACATGAGCGACGACAGGATTCAGAAAATAAGAAATCTGCGCGCGGCGACGCGCAACCGGATCGACGATAGCGACCTTTGAACTCGACGGCATGTGACTGCTTCCCCCCTCGGAAAACAGGTAAAATCTACGCCGCGCGGCAATGATCGGCAATCGCGATCGAATTCATTCCCATAGCCATCTCGCTCGACAATCGGCAGCCGTCCAATGAATTGGCTCCATTTTGGATTAGACCTGCAAAAGGCAAGTTCCCAACCGAACCAGTCGCCGCGAATCGTTTGGCAGTAGCGCCATACTCGCCCCATTTTTGTATTTTAATTCAAAAGAAACTAACCTCCTTATCAGTCGTTAGGGAAATCGAACGGCACAAATGTCTGGTCGCTAAACGTCCGGCAAGCCTTCCCAGACTCTTTGGCGAATGCACACGGACGAATGTGGGAGAGCATCGGCGGTACAGGCAAGGGTTGGAGAGGGAAGTTGGGACATGAAGCGCGTTTCAGGCCTTGAACCGCTCGAACTGGCAACGATCGGGCGGCAGATGCTTCGCCTGGCCCGCGGACTGGCGGTCAACCGCCAGGCAGACGACAGCCCGCCCGATGACCAACTCCAGTCGATATTCTCCAGCCTTGCCCGTGACGAGATCAGCGAAAGGCAGGCGCGCCGCGCCCAGTTCGGCATTGATCTTTTCGGTGAACCATCGTGGGAAATGCTGCTCCACCTCTATATCGCCCACATCGAAGGGACGCCGCTGTCGACCAAGGCCGTGCTGGCTGCGTCCGGAGCGCCGACGACGACTGCGCTGAGGCATCTCAGCGTGCTGGAACTGGAGCGCCTGATCACGCGACGACCGAGCGAGCAGGATCAGCGGGTGGTACTGGTGGAATTGTCGGAACGCGGCTTTAGGAAGTTCCAGGAGTATTTCCTCAGCCGGCTGGAAGTCGCCGATTATTCGGCCAGCGAACGCAGCGTCTAGAGCGGATCGCACCCCGGCTCTGACGCCAATTCAGCCCGCTCCCTTCGTCTTGGTCTTGCCGGTCTTTGCGTTGGCGGCGATGAAATCGATGATCATCCCGGCCACGTCCTTGCCGGTCGCCGCCTCGATCCCTTCAAGCCCGGGCGAGGAATTGACCTCCATGATGACGGGTCCGTGATTGCTGCGCAGCATGTCGACGCCGCACACGTTGAGGCCCATCCGCTTGGCCGCGCGCACAGCGGTGCTGCGTTCCTCGGGCGTGATCTTGATCAGCTGCGCACTGCCGCCGCGGTGCAGGTTGGAGCGGAAATCGTCGGGCGCGCCGGTGCGCTTCATCGCGGCGACCACCTTGCCGCCGATCACGAAGGCGCGGATGTCGGTGCCGCCGGCTTCCTTGATGAATTCCTGCACCAGGATATTGACGTTGGCGCCGCGAAACGCCTCGATCACCGATTTCGCGCTCGCCTCGGTCTCGGCGAGGACGACGCCGATGCCCTGCGTCCCTTCGAGCAGCTTGATCACCACCGGCGGGCCGTTGACGGCCTTGATGATCTCGCTGGTCTGCTTGGGATCATGGGCGAACGCCGTCAGCGGCAAGCCCAGCCCATGCTTGGCGAGGATCTGCATCGAGCGCAGCTTGTCGCGGCTGCGCCCGATCGCGACGCTCTCGTTCAAGGGCCAGCAGCCGCGCATTTCGAACTGGCGCAGGATCGCGAGGCCATAATGGGTGATCGAAGCCCCGATCCGCGGGATCACCGCGTCATAGCCGGTGGCCGGCTGGCCATTGTAGAACACCTGCGGCCGGTGGCTGGCGATATGCACCGTGCAGCGCAGCGTGTTGAGTACGTCCAGCGTGTGACCGCGCGCCTCGGCCGCTTCGACCAGCCTTCGATGCGAATACAGCTCCGCATTCCGGGCCAGCATCGCGATTTTCATGTGAGCAACCTTTTGCGAGTCGCCGCATCCGACTGGAGGTAGGAGCGACCACTATCTACCATAAATCGGCCCCTTAATGCGGTGCGCCCGACGAGGATAGGAAATTTCATATCCGAACGGTCGGCCAGGCTGAATTCCGCCGCAAATTCCACCGCGCCCAGCCGCAGCCGGGTCTTGATGATATAGCGGTCCTGCGCCTCGCCATTGGAGCTGACGATCACGCGGTGATCGACGCGCGGCAGTTCGCAGGCGACCGGCTCGCTCTGGCCGAGCCCGATGTCGAGCAGGAAGCGCAGCCAGTGGTGCCCGTCACGCTCGAAGCGTTCGATCTCGGTCGCATGCAGGCTGGACGTGCGCGCGCCGGTGTCGATCTTGGCCGGGATCGGTCGCGCCCAAAGATCGGGCAGCGTCACCACCTCGCGCCAGCCAATCGGTTCGAGCGGACGCCTCGCCACGGTCAGGCGGGGCCCAGCCAGTCGGCAATGGCGCGGCCGAGGTCGGGCTTGGTCACCGATCCCATATGCGTGCCAGGCACCTCGACATAGCTCGCATCGGGCAGAAGCTCGGCCAGATCCTGCGCCGAACCATTGTCGCGGTCCTCGTCCCCGCACACGACCAGCGTCGGCATGGTGACATGTGCCAGCTCGGCAAGATCGAGATCGGGCATGGTGTCGAGCA
>JAJXVK010000250.1 GCA_021782155.1 Pseudomonadota bacterium | reverse complement strand
AAGATCTCGGGCGTGAACCCACACACCTGGTTGACCGAGACCCTCGCCAAGCTGGCCAGCGGTCATCCAGCAAACGCTGTCGGCCAACTCATGCCGTGGATCACCGTGGCCTGAGGACAGCGCTTACAGTGATCGCCGACGACGGTAGCGTAATTCTGCCTCTTCTGTTCAACCCAAGTACCTGAATGCCGCGGCCTGTAACCGCCATGGCAGGCCGAATATCGATCCGGATTGCATGTTGATAGCAATTTCCATTCCCAAGTGCATCAAGGCTTTAGTGCCGGGGCGTCCTCTGCGTTGCGCTTTGGAATCTTACCGGCGTGACTCATGGGCCAGCCACCTGCAGCAGAACTGCCGCCCTTGCCGGTGCCGCTTCGCCTGCCGGCTGGCGATGGCCTTGTCCTGTGGGCTCGCAGCCCCCGCCGACAGCCCGCAACGCCGATCCCCTCGAAAGGAGAGGCATGGATCGCCAGGTCCGCATCGGTGGCGCGGCGATCGACATTTCCGACCATGGTCGCCGCATCGATCTCTATGCGGGCCCTGCGCGGCCCGGCCAGTTCATAACGCTCAAGCTGGCCGGGTTCGAATCCTGATCAGGCCCGGTCCGGTGGCGGAATCCCGGACAGATTGGCGTCGAATTGGTTGGTGGACTTCATCCGGCTGCTGTCGATCACCTCGCCAGGACGCACGCCAAGGTGTCGATCTCCCGAGCGTCGCGTACTATCGCGACGAAACCCGCGCGATGTGATCGACGAGAGGCTGGTAAAGCGGGTTGTCGAATTCGCAACCGATATAGTCGTTGTTCTTCCAGCGAAGCGTCGCCCGCAGCGGGGCGAGACCTGCGATCTTCACCGATAGCGGTGTTCCCACCGGACACATCGGCCGCCACTCAGCCCTGAAGCCGCCGGCGGACAGGTCCTCGAGCAGGACGCGGCCCCAGGGATTGGAGCCCCAGCGCAATTCACCCATCAGCGACAGGCAGATACGATCGCTTGTTCTCTTGTCACTCGATTCCGACTGCTCATCGGCCATGAATTGAACCCCGCGTCAGATGTGCAGAGCGCGTCCGTAAGCTGCCAGGACGCTCTCGTGCATCATTTCAGAAAGCGTCGGGTGAGGGAATACGGTCTGCATCAACTCCATTTCAGTAGTTTCCAGCGTCTTGCCGACAACATAGCCCTGGATCAACTCGGTCACTTCGGCGCCTACCATGTGAGCGCCCAGCAATTCGCCGGTTTTCGAATCGAAAACGGTCTTGATGAACCCCTGCGCTTCGCCCAGCGCGATGGCCTTGCCGTTGCCCATGAAGGGGAACTTGCCGACCTTCACGGTATAGCCCGCTTCCTTGGCCTTGGCCTCGGTCAGCCCGACCGACGCGACCTGCGGATGGCAATAGGTGCAGCCAGGGATGTTGCGACGGTCCATCGCGTGCGGGTGGACGTCCTTGTTGCCCAGTTCCGCCGCGATCGCCTCGGCGGCTATCACCCCTTCGTGGCTCGCCTTGTGCGCCAGCCACGGTCCCGGCGTGATGTCGCCGATCGCCCATACGCCCTTGACATTGGTGCGGCAGAACCCGTCGATCTCGACGATCCATCGCTCGGCCTTCACGCCCAGCGCCTCGAGCCCGATGTTCTCGGTGTTCGGCACGATGCCGATGGCGACGATCACGTGGCTGAACTTGCGCTCCTCGACCTTGCCTGTGGCACGCTTGATCGTGGCGGTGACGCCGGTGGCATCGGCCTTGAGGCTTTCGATCCCCGCGCCGGTGCAAATCTCCATGCCCTGCTTCGAGAGCGAGCTATCGAGGAATTCGGACACGTCCTCATCTTCGACCGGAACGATCCGCGAGAGCATCTCCACGACAGTCACCCTGGCGCCCATGTCGTTGTAGAAGCTGGCGAACTCGATCCCGATCGCGCCCGAGCCGATCACCAGCAGGTCGGTCGGCATCTCGCCTGGCGTCATCGCGTGACGATAGGTCCACACGCGCTTGCCGTCGGCAGGGGCGAACGGCAGGTCGCGCGCGCGCGCGCCGGTGGCGAGGATCACGTGCTTGGCGAGAAGCGTCTCGGTGCCCTTCTCGCCTTTCACTTCGAGCTTTCCGGGCGAAACGAGCTTGCCGTCGCCCATATGCACGGTGATCTTGTTCTTCTTCATCAGGTGCGTGACGCCCTGGTTGAGCTGCTTGGCCACCCCGCGCGAACGCTTGACCACAGCTTCAAGGTCCGCGCGGATGTTGTCGGCGGCGAGCCCGTAGGAGGCAGCGTGCTTCATGTTGTGCAGCACCTCGGCCGAGCGCAGCAGCGCCTTGGTCGGGATGCAGCCCCAGTTGAGGCATATGCCGCCCAGGTTCTCGCGCTCGACGATGCCGACCTTCAGGCCAAGCTGCGCCGCGCGGATCGCCGCGACATAGCCGCCGGGGCCCGATCCGAGGACTAGGACGTCGTATTGGTCAGCCACGCGAATTCTCCTGATTGGCGAGCGGCGCATCCATCGCAGGAATGGGCCGCGGCTTGCGATCATCGCCGATCGCAACGAAAGTGAAACGCGCCTGGGTCACGCATTGGCGATCCTCGCCGGTGCGCGGTCGCCGCCAGGCTTCGACCGAAATGGTCATCGAGCTACGGCCGGTCTTGATGAGCTCGGCGTAGATCGATACCTCGTCGCCGACATGAACGGGGTGGAGGAAGGTCATGCCCTCCACCGCGATGGTCGCTGCGCGCCCGCGCGAACGGCGTGCCGCGACGATCCCCGCCGCCATGTCCATGTGGCCCATCAGCCAGCCCCCGAAGATGTCGCCCGCCGGGTTCGCATCGGCCGGCATGGCGGTGATGCGGATAGCCGGATCGCGCAGGTTACGCGGATCTGCCATTCGCAGCGCCTCCCTGATCTCAGGCCACCAGACCCAGCGGGTTCTCGACCAGCGTTTTGAACGCCTGCATCAGCTCGGCACCGTCCGCCCCGTCGATCGCGCGGTGGTCGAAGCTGCCGGTGGCGCTCATCACCGTGGCGACCCCAAGCGCGCCGTCGATCACGTAGGGGCGCTGCTCGCCAGCGCCGATCGCCATGATCATGCCCTGCGGCGGGTTGATCACCGCTTCAAACTGCTTGATGCCGAACATGCCAAGGTTCGAAAGGCTCGCGGTGCCGCCCTGGTATTCGTGCGGCTGCAGCTTGCCCTCGCGCGCCTTGCCGGCCAGGTCCTTCATCTCGCTGGCAATGGCCGAGACCGACTTCGATCCCGCATCGACCACGATCGGCGTGATCAGTCCCGAAGGCGCGGCCACGGCGAC
>JAJXVK010000041.1 GCA_021782155.1 Pseudomonadota bacterium | reverse complement strand
ACTCGACGTCGCGCAGCGCCAGTTCGGGCGCGTCAGTTTCGACCTGATCTACGCGCGCCCGGGACAGACCGCTCTGGACTGGGAAGCAGAACTCACCCGCGCGCTCTCGTTCGGCACCGGCCACCTCTCGCTCTACCAGCTCACCATCGAGCCGGGCACACGCTTCGCCACGCTGGTGCGCGAGGGCAAGTTTACACCGCTGGACGACGATCCGGCGGCCGACCTGTTCTCCCTCACCCGCGAACTTGCCGCCAGCGCGGGGCTTCCCGCCTACGAGACGAGCAACCACGCCCGCCCCGGCGAGGAGAGCCGCCACAACCTCGCCTACTGGCGCTACCTCGACTACGCCGGGATCGGCCCCGGCGCGCACGGGCGGCGCGGCGGCGTGGCGACGGTGCGGCACAGGAAGCCCGAGAACTACCTCTCCGCCGTCGCACGGCACGGCAACGGCATCGCCGAAGCGCGCGCCCTGTCGCTGCCCGAACAGGCGAGCGAGGCGCTGCTGATGGGCTTGAGGCTCACCGAGGGGATCGCCCCACCCGCCCTCGCCGCGCGCTTCGGCCTGACGCGCGACCAGTTGCTCGACGGCGGCAAGGTCGCGTTCCACAGCAACCTCGGCCTGCTGGCGGAGCACGACGGGCGGCTCGCCGTGACCGAAGCGGGCGCGCCGCTGCTCGAAGCCCTGCTCGCCGAACTGGTCCCCGCCGCGCTGGTCTCGGCATGAGCCGCGCCGACATCCTGCAAGCCTGGCACGACTACCTTGCCCTCGCCCGCCGCCGCTCGCCGCACACCGTGCGCGCCTATGGAGCGACCGCCGCGCGGCTGCTCGACACGCTGCCGGGCGATCCGACGTGGGTTGCCCTCGCCCGGCTCGACGCCGCCGCCTTGCGAAACCAGCTCGCCGCGCGCCGCGCCGAGGGGATCGGCAACGTCTCGGCGGCGCGCGAACTCTCGGCGCTCAAGGCCTTCATTGCCTTCGCGCGCGAGCAGGCGGGCGAGCCCGAGCCTTCGGCCCCGCGCCTGCGCGGTCCGCGCGTCAAGAAGGGTCTGCCGCGTCCGGTGACGCCCGACGAGGCGGTGAACCTTGCCGCGATGGTGGCCGAGCAGGCCGACGAGGAATGGATCGCCTCGCGCGACCGCGCGGTGCTGCTGCTGCTCTACGGCGCGGGCCTGCGCATCGCCGAGGCGCTGGCGCTGCCCGCCTCGGTGCTGCCGCCCGGCGAATCGCTGACGATCACCGGCAAGGGCGGCCGCCAGCGCGTGGTGGCGTTGCTCCCGGTGGTGCGCGCGGCGGTGGAGGACTACGCGGCGAAGTGCCCGTGGCCGCTGGCGAAGGCCCAGCCGCTGTTCCGCGGCGCCAAGGGCGGACCGCTGTCGCAAGGCATGGTGCAGAAAGCGATGGCGAAGGCGCGTGCCTTGCTCGGCCTGCCGCCCACCGCGACGCCGCACGCGCTGCGCCACTCTTTCGCAACGCATCTGCTCGGCGCGGGAGCGGACCTACGCAGCTTGCAGGAACTGCTCGGCCACGCGAGCCTCAGTTCGACACAGATCTACACCAAGGTGGATGCGGCGACGCTGCTGGATGTCTACCGCAACGCGCATCCGAGGGAGCGGGACCAGGGGCGTTGATCGCGTTCCTCTCAGACCGACCGGAGGCGATCGGGATGCCGTCGAGCGGGCTGTCTCATTTCCGGGGATTGTTGCGCGTGAGGTAGCGGACGATCGCGTCGAGCTCGCCGTCGGTCACTTCGGCGCGGGTGATCGCGGGCATGCCCAACAGGCCGCTCCGCACCACCGCGCGGACGTAGTCCCCTTCAAGGTCGGTGCGGTTGGCGAGCAGCGCCTTGACCGGCCCCTGCGCCTTCATCAGCGTGAGCGTGCCGAAGCCCATCTCGAGATGGCAATAGCCGCAGCGGGCGCGGAACACGGCCTCGTCGGGGCTCCTGGAGATCGCCGCCGAAACGGGGAAGTCGGCGCGCGCCCTGGCCGTGGGGTCGGCCGCGTTTTGCGCGAGCGCCGCACTTCCCGCCGCCAGGAGGCCAAGCGCCAGTGCAATCGGTCCCGCCTTGATCATGCCACCCTCCCCTTGCGCAGCCGCGCCGGCCAGATCCCGTTCTTGCCCGGCGCGATGATGCCGTTGGGATCGAGCGTGTCCTTTACCGCCTCGTTCAGCCGCATCAGCGCCCCGCCGTTGAAATCGTAGGTCTTCGAGACCGCATCCATGAAGTCGATGTGCGTGCGGTACTCGCCGTACCCCTCTTCGCGCGCGTCGCCGATCATCTGGACGAACAGGTCGTGCGCCTTCTTCGTCATCTCCGCGTCGTCGCGGTCGTAGAGGATCATGTTGACGTTCGCGATGTGGCGATGACCCACGGTGAAGCTGGAGTAGTAGTCGAGCCCCATCGCCTCGAAGCGCTTCTTGCGGCGCAGGAACGCTTCCCACGCCAGCTTGCCCGAGGGCGGCAGGATCGGCGAGAAGCCGATGTGGCCGCCGCGCCCGCCCATCCAGTTGACCACCGCGAGCGGCAGCACGAAGGGCTTGCCCGCCGCAACCGCGAGCGGCTCGCGCGGCTCGCCGGGGCGCAGCGGCACCCACGGGATCGGAGTGGCCAGCTTGTCCTTGAACGCCGCGTCGATCAGCCCCTTCTTGGCCATCGCGACCGGCTCGTCGCCGTAGACCGAGATGTGAAAGGTCCACCAGCCGACGTTGAACTTCTTCTGGATCTTCTCGGCCACGTCGTCGGGGATCGGGCCCGGCCCGTCGTACCAGTCGGCGCGCGTGGTCAT
Organism: Pseudomonadota bacterium; assembly: GCA_021782155.1. Lineage (GTDB taxonomy): Bacteria > Pseudomonadota > Alphaproteobacteria > Sphingomonadales > Sphingomonadaceae > Novosphingobium. The sequence continues at coordinate 12,660 of JAJXVK010000041.1, read as the reverse complement.
CGCGCTGGCATCGTGCAGATAGTTGCCGAACACCACGTTGTGATCGACCACCCCGCTCAGCCGCAGCTTGGCGAGCACGTCCATCGCCCAGACGATATCTTCCATCCTGGGGAGGTTGACGAGCGCGTGGAAGCTCAGTTCCGGTTCGGGCATCAGCCACATGTTGGCCTTGGTCACGATGCCGAAGTTCGACTGCGCGAACATCTGGTCCCAGCTTGTCCCGAAGCCGTACTGGTAGTTCGCCCAGGCCTTGTTGCCGTCCATCGCGCCGAGCCCGGTGCGCACCAGTTTTCCGTCGGGCATGACGACCTCGAGCCCGCACAGCTTGCTCGTGTTGTCGCCGTAGGGGGTGTAGCCGATCCCGCGTTCGAGCGCGTTGCCGACAAGCGAGCCCCAGCCGTTGGCCGGGACCGACATCCACAGCGGAATCCTGTTCGCCGTGAGATGCTCGTCCATCTGGTAGAAGCCGACGCCCGGCTCGATCGTGCAGTGGGCGAACTCGGTATCGACGTCGAGAATCCGGTTCATCCGCGTCATGTCGACCACGGCCGTGCCCGCCAGCACCGGCGCGGCGGCGCCGTAGCCGAGGTTCTTGCCGCGCGCGACGGGCCACAGCGGCAGCTTGTGCGCGTTGGCTATGCCGACGATCGCCTGCACGTCCTCGACACTGGTCGGAGTCAGCGCACCGCACGATTCGTGGTCGAGCCCGGTGCCCAGCGCATAGGGATCGAGATAGGTCTGCCGGTCGAGCTCGGTCGCCAGCACCTTGTCGTCGCCCAGCGTCTTGCGCAGCTCGCCCAGCGCCTTGTCGAAAGAGGCGCGGTCAAGGCCGGGAGGCAGGGGGGCATCGCTCATCCAGGGTCTCCTCTCGGTCGGCGTCTCAACCGGCGCCGTCGTCCTTGCATCTATCGTAACGATCGTTATAGTCAACCCCGAGACAAGATCGAGAGGATGATCGAGGCATGGAACTGGCGCGGCGCGAATTTCTCGTGGCGGGCGGATTGGCCGCCGGTGCGATTTCGGCCTTTGGGGCGACGATGGCCCCTTCGGCGGTTCATGCGGCAGAGGCGTTCGCTCCGGTTGCGATCCACGACCCCGTCCTTCCCGCCTCGCGCTCCATCGCAAAGGCCCGCGCCGGAGTGGGCACACGCCTCGTCGCGCTGACCGGCGACCGGGTGCGCTTCTGGCGCTCCGAGCTTTCCGCACACCGCGCCGCGATCAGCGGCTGCACCACCTGGGCGGACATGGTGATCCTGCGCGGGCTCGCCGCCGAACAGGGCCTGCGCCTGCGCGCCGAAGCGCGCGAAGGCGGTCTGTTCGCCTGGATGCTCGCCTGATGGAACCGCCCTACTCGCCGTTCGAGGGAACTTCGCTCCCCACCCAGCCCAGGCTCGAGTTCGCCTTCGAGATCCGCATCAACTTCCAAAAGCACGAAAGCCTGCCCGACCTGCCCTCGGGCGCGGGGCGCGGCTTCGTCTACATCGACAGCGGCACCGTCAGCGGCCCCAGGCTCAACGGCATCGTCCTGCCCGGCAGCGGCGGAGACTGGGCGCAGTTCCGCCCCGACGACGTGCTGGCGACCGACGCGCGCTACATGCTCCGGGCCGACGACGGCACGCGCATCCTGATGCACAACCGCGGCTATCTGTGGGGCCGCCAGCCGGATACGATCAGGCGCATGCAGGACTGGATGTTCCGCGACGGTCCCGAAGTGCCGTTCGAGGAGTTCTACCTGCGCGCCGCGCCTTCGTTCGAATGCCCGAGGGGGCCGCACGAATGGCTGATGCGGCACATCTTCGTCGGCATCGGCAGCCGCCAGCGCGACGGCAACACGATCCGCTACTTCGCGCTGCTCTGAGTCGCCTGGTCGCCGCCGAGCACGCGGTAGACCGTGATCCGGTTGAGCACCGAGGCGAGCCGCACCGCGACCTCGCCCTGCCGCGCCGTGTAGAGGCTGCGCTGCGCGACGAGGTTGGTGAGGAAGCTGTCGATCCCGCCCTTGTAGCGCGCGTCGCTGAGCCGCGCGGTCGTCGCCGCGGCTTCGGTGTTGTCGTGCGCGGCGCGCAGCCGGTCGGCCAGCGTGCCTTGGGTGGCGAGCGCGTCGGCGGTCTCGCGGAACGCAGTCTGGATCGCCTTTTCGTATGTCGCGAGAGCCGCATCGCGCTGGGCCTTGCTGACCGCGACATTGGCGCTCGCTCCGCCGGCGTTGAAGATCGACCAGCCCGCCGCGCCCTTCGCGGTGGCCGAGAAGGCGCCCGAGGCGAACAGGTCCGACAGGGCATTGCTGGCGAACCCGAGCAGCCCGGTCAGCGAGATCGACGGGAACAGCTGCGCCCGCGCCACGCCGATGTTGGCGTTGGCGGCGCGCAGCAGGTATTCAGCCTCGATCACGTCGGGGCGGCGCAGCAGTACGTCGGAATTGAGCCCGGCGGGCAGCGCGGCGAAGCTCTGGTCGATCTCGGCGAGGCTCGCCGGCAGCAGCGCGGGATCGACCTCGGTCCCGCTCAGCAGCCGCAGCAGGTTCACGTCCTGCGCCAGCGCGGTCTTCTGCAGCGCGATATTGCCCTCGGCGGTGGCGAGGATCTGTTGGGCCTGGCTGAGATCGGTGCGCGGGGCGATGCCGCCCTCGAGCCGCGCGCTGGTGAGCCGCACGCTTTCCTGCGCGTTCTTCGCAGTCTCTTGCGCGATCGCCAGCAGGTCCTTGTCGGCGGCATAGCTCGCCCACGCGCTTGCAAGGTTGGCGACGAGGCCGAGCCGTACCGTGCGCGCCGCCGCCTCGGTCGACAGCGCGCGGTCGCGCTGGGCCTGGGTGGCGTTGGCGAGCTTGCCGAAGAGGTCGAGCTCGAAGCTCGAGACGCCGCCTTGGACCTGGTAGAGATCGGAGGTCGTCGCGCTGGCCCCGGTGCCGGTCTGCGTCTCGCTGGCCGACGCGCTCACCCCCAGCGCGGGGAACTGTGCCGCGCGCGTGACGCGCACCTGCGCGCGCGCGGCGGCGAGGTTGGCAGCAGCCACCCGGATGTCCCGGTTGTTGGCCAGCGCGGTCTCGACCAGCTTGTGCAGGCGGGGATCGCGGAACACCTCGGCATAGGTGACGGCGGGCACACCCGCCTCGCTCTGCGCGAGATAGGCATCGCCCACCGGCCACGATTCGGGCACCGGCGGCGGCGGGAGCTGGGTCCTGGGCGCCAGCGAGCAGCCGGCGAGCGCGAACGGCGCGAGAACAGCGAGGCGCCTCATGTCGCGGCCTCCTCGCCCGGCTCGTCATGGTGGAACTTGTCGTGGAGCGCCTTGAGCGTATCGCGCGTACCGCGCCGCACGATCACGAAGAACAGCGGGATATAGAAGATCGCGAGGATCGTCGCCGCGAGCATGCCGCCGATCACAGAAGTGCCGATTGCGATGCGACTGTTGGCCCCTGCCCCAGTCGAGATCGCCAGCGGCAGCACGCCGAAGATGAAGGCGAAGCTGGTCATCAGGATCGGGCGCAGTCGGATGCGCGCGGCTTCGAGCGCGGCGTCGATCACGCGCTTGCCCTTCTTTTCCTCCTGGTCGGCGAATTCGACCATCAGGATCGCGTTCTTGGCGGCGAGGCCCATCGTGGTGAGCAGGCCGATCTGCAGGTAGACGTCGTTCTGCAAACCGCGCAGCGTCACCGCCACGATCGCGCCGAGCAGCCCTAGCGGCACCACCAGCAGCACCGCCACCGGGATCGACCAGCTCTCGTAGAGCGCGGCGAGGCACAGGAACACCACGAGCAGCGACAGCGCGTAGAGCACAGGCGCCTGCGTGGTGGACTGGCGCTGTTCGTAGGACGATCCCGACCAGGCCACGCTGGTGCCCGGATACTTCGCTGCCAGGGCGGCGATCTCGTCCATCGCCTCTCCCGAACTCACCCCCGGAGCCGCCTGCCCGGAGAACTCGTAGGCCGGAAGGCCGTTGAAACGCGACGTGCTCGGCGGCGAGGCTGCCCAACTGGTCCGCGCGAATGCGGAGAACGGCGTCATCTGCCCCGACGATCCGCGCACGTACCATTGCGACAGGTCCGACGGCTGGGCCCGGAATTGCGCATCGCCCTGGACATAGACGCGCTTGACCCGGCCCTTGTCGAGGAAGTCGTTGACATATGTGCCGCCCCACGCGGTCGCGAGCGTGGAATTGACGCTGGCCTGCGTCAGGCCATAGGCGGCAAGCCGCTGCGTGTCGGTATCGACCTTCAGCGTCGCGATGTCGGGCAGGTCGCTGAGCCGGACAGAGACCAGCTTGCGGTCGGCATTCGCCGCTTCGAGCAGCTTGTCGCGCGCGGCGGCGAACCCGTCGCGCGAGAGGCCACCCGAATTGCGGAATTCCATGGTGAACCCGTCGGACGAACTCAGCCCCCGGATCGCGCCGGGCACCATCACGAAGACCTGTGCATCGCGCAGCCCGCGGAAGGCCTTGTTGGCGCGGTCGACCATCGCCTGCGCGGAGTTCTGCTTGCCCGGCCGGTCCGCCCAGTCGACCAGCTTCATGAAGCCCAGGCCCTGGTTCTGCCCACTGGCGCGGTGGCTGCCGCCGGCGAGCATGAACAGAACGTTGATGTTCTTGCCCTCATCCTCGAGGAAGTATTTCTCGACCTTGAGCGCGACCTCCTGCGTGCGCGCGATCGTCGCGCCGGGCGGCAGGCGGAACTGGAGGAAGACCGAGCCCTGGTCCTCGTTGGGCAGGAACCCGGTGGGCAGGCGCGCGAACAGCACCGCGAGCAGGATGACCAGCAGCGCATAGCCGCCGAGCAGCAGCCACTTGCGCTCCACCACCTCGCGGATCGTGTCGCGATAGCGCAGCGACATCGCCTGGAAGCCCTCGTTGAACCGGACCTGCGCGCTGCGCAGACCCCGGTCGGCGACGGGCCAGTGGCGTGCCGCCCAACCTTGGCCTTCGTTCCCCTCGACGTGGACGTCGCCGCGCCGCAGCAGGGTCGCGGTCAGCGCCGGGCTGAGGATCAGCGCGACGAGCACCGACAGCCCCATCGCCGAGATGATCGTGACAGAGAACTGGCGGTATATCACGCCCGTGGACCCCCCGAAAAAGGCCATCGGCAGGAACACCGCCGAGAGTACCAGCGCGATGGCGACGAGCGCGATCTGGATCTCGCGCATCGATTCGATGGTCGCCTCGCGCGGGGTCATCCCCGGATTTTCCTGCATCAGCCGCTCGACATTCTCGACCACGACGATGGCGTCGTCGACCAGCAGGCCGATCGCCAGAACCAGTCCGAACAGCGTGAGCGTGTTGATCGAGAAACCGGCGATGGAGAAGATGCCGAAGGTGCCCAACAACACCACGGGGACAGCAATCGCGGGAATCAGCGTCGCCCGCCAGCTCTGCAGGAACACGAACATCACGATCACGACCAGCACGATCGCTTCGAGCAGCGACTTTTCGACTTCCGCGACCGAAAGCTTGATGAAGGCGGTCGAATCGTTGGCGTAGGCGACCTTGAGGCCGTCAGGCATGCCCTTCTGCAACTCGGCCATCTTGGCCTTGACCAGCTCGGCGGTGCGCAACGCGTCGGCGCCGGGCGAGAGCGAAACCGAAATGCCAGCGCCCGGATGGCCGTTGATGCGCCGCACGGTATCATAGGACTCGGTCCCCATCTCGACCCGCGCCACGTCACCGATGCGGACGGCCGAACCATCGGTCGCGGTCTTGACGACGATCGCGGCGAACTGCTCGGGCGTCTGGAGCTTGGAGCGCGAGGTCACCGTCGCATTGAGCATCTGGCCCCGCGGCGCGGGCAGGCCGCCCAGTTCGCCCGCCGCAACCTCGGTGTTCTGCGACTGGATGGCGGAAATCACGTCGCTCGGCATCAGCCCCACCGCCGCGAGCTTGCGCGGATCGAGCCAGATTCGAATGGCGTGCGGCGAGCCATAGACGTCGACCGAGCCGACGCCGTTCAGCCGCGACAGCGGGTCGAGGATGTTCGACGAGAGATAGTCGGCCACATCGTCGTTCGAGCGCGTGTCGGTCGCATCGTAGACCACGACAAGCACCAGCTGATCGGGGTTCGACTTGGTCACCGTCACGCCCTGCGTCTGCACCTGCTGCGGCAGGCGCGACAGCGCGGACTGGACCTTGTTCTGCACCTGGACCTGCGCGATGTCGGGGTCGGTGCCCTTGGCGAAGGTCGCGGTAATTCCGGCGGAACCGGACGAGGTCGACTGCGAACTGAAATAGAGCAGCCCGTCGATCCCGGAAAGCTGCTGTTCGATCACCTGCGTGACGCTGTTGTCCACCGTTTCGGCGGAGGCCCCGGGGTAGTTCGCGCTGATGTTGACGTTGGTCGGCGCGATGTCGGGATATTGCTCGATCGGCAGCGTCAGCAGCGCGGCGATGCCGCCCATCATGACGATGATCGCAAGCACCCAGGCGAAAATCGGCCGGTTGATGAATATCCGTGACATGCGGCGATCAGCCGCCCTGCTTGCCGGCACCGCCGGGCGGAGCACCGATTTTCTGCGGCGTGGACGCGGGCACCGCCTTCACCCTGGCGCCGTTCTTGAGGTTGTTCAGTCCCTGCGTGATCACCTCGTCGCCGGGCCTCAGCCCCGCCGTGACAACCCAGTCCTCGCCCGCCGTGCGGCTGGCCGCGACGTTGCGGCGCTCGGCCTTGCCGTCCTTCGACACGATCATGACATAGGCCTGACCGTTGAAGTCGCGCTCCAGCGCCTGCTGCGGGACAAGGTAGGCCCCGGTCTCGGTCGCCTGGTCGAACGAGGCGTTGACGAACGTGCCGGGCAGCAACAGTCCGGCAGGATTGGGGAATTTCGCGCGAAGCGTAACCGTTCCGGTGCTTTCGCTGACGGTCACTTCGGAGAACTGCACCGTTCCGGCGAAGCCATAGTCGCTGCCGTCGTCGAGCTTGAGATGCACGCTGGTGCTGCCCGGCGCGACGCCGCCATGGGCCAGCTCGCTGCGCAGCCGTGTAAGGTCGGCCGCTGATTGCTGCATGTCGACATAAACCGGGTCCGCGCGCTGGATGACGGCGAGCGGATCGGTCTGGTTGCCGCTGACCAGCGCGCCCACCGTGAACAGCGAGCGACCGATCCGGCCGCTGATCGGCGCGGGAACGGTGGTGAAGCGCAAGTTGACCTGCGCGGTTTCGAGCGCGGCGCGCGCCTGCGCCACCTGCGCTCGCGCGACACGCGCCGCCGCCGCGACGTCGGTATAGTCCTGCCTGGCCACCGCCTCCATTTCGGCGAGCGGCTTGTAGCGCGCGGCCTTGGCCTCGGCCGCCGAGGCGCTGGCCTCGGCGCTGGCGAGGTTGGCCCGCGCCTGCACGGCGGCGGCGCTGTAGAGGCTGGGGTCGATCAGGAACAGCGGCTGCCCCGCGCGGACCGTCCCACCCTCGGTGAAATAGCGCCGCTTGATCAGACCGCTCACCTGCGGGCGGACTTCGCTGGTTTCGTAGGCGACAACACGTCCGCCAAGCGTCACCGGCACCGGAACGGTGGCTGGCTGGACGACGACGAAGCCGACCGTAGGGTCGGGTCGCTTGTTGTCGTGCTTGCCGCCGCCGGAACAGGCGGCGAGCGCGAGCAGGACAAGGCCGGGCAGCGCGAATTTGGCGACAGGCGAAGAGCGCATGGGGCGAATGACGGGCTCCGGAGCGGGAAGGCCGCGGGTGAAGGTGCGGAGCGATGTCTTGCTGCATCCGCGAAGGAATGCAAGCATGGTTACTTTCGCTGCGACAATTTGTGACATCCGCAACCACACCCCATTCGCCAACGGCTGGAATGCAAGGCTATGCCATTGCGCCGGGCCGCAACACCCGACCATGGAACAAGCCGCCGCTGCGGTGCGCGGGGCAGTTTGGCGGCTAGCCGGCCTGCCCCCGCCCGCGCTCCATCACCGCGAGGCGGCGGGCCTCGACCTCCTCGGCGCTGACCTTCCGGTTGGCGGCGGACGTGGTCGCGTGCTCAAGCGCCATCGCCTCGCCGAACGGACGCGCGTAACCGTCGTCGATCAAGCGCTTGTAGGCCTGCACCATCGCCGGGTCTGCGCTGGCTATCTCGTGCGCGAGCTGTTTCGCGATGGGAACAAGGTTGGCCGCCGCGACCACGCGGTTGACCAGGCCCCAGGCAAGCGCCGTCTCCGCGCCGAGGAAATTCCCCGAAAGCGACAGTTCCTTCGCGCGGCCGATGCCGATAATCCGCGACAGCTTCTGCGACAGGCCCCAGCCGGGCATGATCCCCACCCGCGCGTGCGTATCGGCAAAGCGCGCGTTTTCGCTGGCGATCAGGATGTCGCAGGCGAGAGCGACTTCGAACCCGCCGGTGATGGCGACCCCGTTGATCGCACCGATCACCGGCTGCGGGCACTGCTCGATCGCCTTGACCGGGTTCTCCTCCGCGCCCGAGGCGTTGGCCGCGCCGAGATTCGAGGTGTCCGAACCCAGCTCCTTGAGGTCGAGCCCGGCGGTGAAGGCGCGCTCGCCCGCGCCGGTGAGAACGACGCAGCGCACGCCGCCGTCCCTTGCGATCTCGCGCATGGCCTGTGCCAGTTCGGCGCGCAGCGCTCGCGAAAGCGCGTTCATCGCCTCGGGACGGTTGAGTGTGACGATGGCCACAGGCCCGTCGCGTTCGATGGTCACCAGCATCGGCTTCTCCCTATTCGAAGGGAATGTTCTCGCGGATCGTCGCCCACTGGCGGCCGTCATGGCCGAACAGGATCCGCGTGCCCTTCGCGCGCTGCGCCGCCAGCCGCTCGAACGTGCGCATGCCTTCCCCGACATCGGCGGTGGCGCGCGGCAGCACCATCACGTCGAGGTTGCGTTCGGTATAGCAGCAGTCGCCCGCGAGCAGCACCTCGCCCTTGGCGAGCTTCACGATCACGCTCTGGTGACCGGGAGTATGGCCATGGGTCGGCACGATCCGCACCGTGCCGTCGCCGAACAGGTCGTGCTCGCCGTCGATCGCCTTGACCGGCTGGCCGGTATCGTAATCGATCGCCTCGTAGACGCCGGGCGCCGCCCCTTCCCTTGCCGCATCGAGTTCGCGCCGCTGGAGGATCACCGTCGCGTTGGGCAGGTACGCATTGCCGCCGCAGTGATCGATGTGGAGGTGCGAGTTGATCACCCAGTCGATGCTGTCGGGCGCGACGTCGATCGCCTTGAGCCGCGTGGCCACGTCCATCCCCTCGAACCACTGCAGCCCGAACTTGTCGGCGGGCAGCGCGTCGGCAAAGTCCCGCCGATAGCGCACACCCATCCCCGTATCGAACAGCGCGCGGCCCTTGGGATGGTCGATCAGGTAGGAAGGCACCGGCCCCGTCAGGTAGTCGCCCTCGTCGCCCTCGACGAAGTAGCCGGGCTTGCACTGGAACCAGCCGCAATTGAAGGCATAGAGGGTGAGACTCTCCGCCACTAAAGCCGCGTCCGCGCGCTCTGGCCGTCGTCGACGCGGATCACCGCGCCGGTCACGCATTCGCTTGCCGGCCCGACGAGATAGAGCAGCGTCGAATCCAACTGCGCCGGCACCGGCACGCGCTTGCGCGGCAGGTGCGGGGCGGGATTGCCGCCCATGCGCTCGAACATCCCGTCGGTCATTTCCGAAACGAACATGCCCGGCGCGATCGCGTTGACGTTGATGTTGTAGGCCGACCATTCGACGCTGAGCGCCTCTGTCATCCGCGCGATCGCGGTCTTGGTGACCGCATAGAGCGCCGCGCCGCCGCCGTCGTAGCGATAGTGCGCCACCGAACTGATGTTGACCATGCGCCCCGGCAGCTTGGCCGCGATCAGCCGCCGCGCGACTTCGCACGAGAGGATCCACGGGCCCCGCAGGTTCACGCCGAGCACGCTGTCGATCAGGTCGAGACTCATCTTGTGGGCGCGCTGCGCGTCGGGCATCCCCGCATTGTTCACAAGGATATCCACAGCGCCGAAGGCGGCCTCGGCGGCGTCGACCGCCGCGATGATGGAATCAGCGTCCTTCGCGTCCATCTGCACCGCCAGCGCTTCACCGCCCGCGGCGCGGATCTCACCGGCCAAGGCGTCGAGCCTGTCCTTGCGCCGCGCGCAGAGCACGACCTTCGCGCCCTGCGAAGCGAGCACGCGGGCGAAGCGGTCGCCCAGCCCCGACGACGCTCCGGTGACGAGCGCGACGCGGCCCGTCAGGTCGGTCGAGGCGTTGGGCAGCGGGAAGTCGGTCATCTTTCGGTTCTCCTCGGGGGCGCCGCACGCGCACGCCCGCCACACGCGATGCCCCGGCGCGGCCGGCAGATTTAATCGTGCACTTAAACCCGGTCCGGTCAAGCGCCGCCGGCGACTATTTCCGCTCGATTGAAATCACCGCGACGGTGAAGCGCGAGATGCACACGAGTTTGCCGACTTCGTCCTCGATGCGGATCGACCAAACCTGCGTGGTACGGCCCACGTTCTCGGGCCGGGCGGTCGCGTAGACGAAGCCCGAATAGGCCGGGCGGATGTGGTTGGCGTTGATCTCCATGCCCACCGCGACGAACTTCTCCGGATCGACGCACATCGAGGCGGCCATCGAGCCGACCGTCTCGGCCAGCGCCACCGAAGCGCCGCCGTGGAGCCGCCCGAACGGCTGGTGCGTGCGCTCGTCCACCGGCATGCGCGCAGTCACCCAGTCGTCGCCGCACTCGACGAATTCCATGCCGAGGTGAGCAGGCAGCGCCCTGCTCCCCAGCCGCGTCAGCCGCTCCATCGAGGGCTTTCACCGTTCCACCAGATCATGGGCGGCACGTCTGGCGCAAAGCGGCATGGGTTGCAATCGGGAACCGGTCGCTCAGGTCTTCCCCGCCGGGACGAGCGAATGGCACGCTCCGCCCGTGGTCGCCGCCTCGATATCGACGCAGCCCGCGCTCTCGAGGATGTCGCGCGGTCCGGACCGCGTGCCGATCAGGCGAAAACAGGCGGCTCCGCCGTCATCCCGGTCGCCGGGCGGCGTGCATAGAGCCCGAAGGCGGCGATGATCGCATAGCAAACCGCCGGCAGCGCCAGCGCGATCGCGAGGTGCCCGCCAGCGAGGTCCGCCAGCGCGCCGGTCATCAGCGGAACGACCGCGCCGCCGAAGATCGCCACGTTGATGATCCCCGACCCGTCCGCCGCGCGCTTGCCCAGCCCTTCACTGGCCAGAGCGAAGATCGTCGGGAACATGATCGAATTCATCAGGCCGATCGCGAGCAGGCTCCACGCGGCGACCTCGCCGGCGCTCATGGCCGATACCACGATCAACGCGATCGCGCCCACCGCGTTGAACGCCAGCACCTTTCCGGGGCTGATGCGGGTGAGGATGTAGGAGCCGGCAAAACGCCCGATCAGCGCGCCGCCCCAGTAGAAGGGGATGTAGCTCCCCGCGACCTCGGCGGTCACGCCCAGCACGGACTTCTGCTGCATGTAGTTGACGATCAGCGAACCGATCGAAACCTCGGCGCCGACATAGAGGAAGATGCACGCCGCGCCAAATGCGAAGCGCGGCTGCCTCAGCAGGTCGAAGCTGTGCAGCAACGAACTCTCGTCATGCGTTTCGCCCTTCAGCCGGTTGCGGTTGAACCACACGACCAGGGCCACCAGCGCCAGCGCCACGGCGAGGCCAACGTAAGTGTGAACCACGGTGCGCGTCTCGGCCACGCGATAGGCGTCGAGCGCTTCGCCGGTCAGGCTGGCGGCGGTGACGCCGGCCAGGCTGCCGAGGATCAGTGTGGCGCCAACCTTGGGAAAGATCACCGTCCCAAGCGAGTTGAACGCCTGAGCGAAGGTGAGGCGGCTGTGCGCGGTGCGCGCCGGGCCGAGCAGCGAAATCAGCGGATTGGTCACGACCTGCACGATCACCACGCCGCTCGCCAGCACGAACAGTGCGAACAGGAAAAGCGGATAGGCCGCGCTGGCTGAGGCCGGGACAAACAGCAGGCAGCCCGCCATCATCGTCAAGAGGCCCGCGACAGCGCCGCGCATGTAGCCGATCTTCTTGACCAGCGCCGCGCCGGGGATGCCGATCAGCAGGTAGGCGGTGAAGAAGCAGAACTGCACCAGCATCGCTTCGGTGTAGTTGAGCGTGAACAGCTCCTTCAGCTTCGGGATGATCACGTCGTTCAGGCTCGTGATGCCGCCGAAGATGAAGAACAGCGCCATCACGAACAGGCGAAGCTCCGGCGCGTCGATGTGCGCGTCGTCATGACCCGACCCAGCCGCGTCGCTGCTGGTCGTAACCCCGGGCGCAAGCGCCATACCTACTCTCCCATCCCGCTTCTCGTGTTTTGGACAACGCTGTCCAAACCGTTGCTGCTTCCGCCAGACGGAGCGACTTGTAAAGTGGCAGCGACCAATTGGCATACGTATGAGCCATTTCGCGGGGTCCGGCCGTGCGGCCCGGCCACGGTGTTCATGACGCAGCGATAATGTTATCTCCATTTTGGCGACATGTTGCCGGCGGCATCGCGGACCATGCCGAATCTCGGCTGGGAGACGATGCCATGACAACCAAAGTGATTTTCGCCGTGCTCGCGTCTGCGGCGCTTGCGCTGCCCGGTGCCGCCTCGGCTGCCGCATGCAAGGACGCGAAGGGCAAGTTCATCACGTGCCCGCTCGCCGCAGCGGCGAGCCCCGCGCCCGCGCGATCCTCGGCAAAGAACGCCAGCCCGGCCAAGGTCCCGAAG
>JAJXVK010000040.1 GCA_021782155.1 Pseudomonadota bacterium | reverse complement strand
GCAGCCCCATCAGTGCATTGACGGCAAGGTCCATCCAGAGCGTCAGGAGCGCGCGGTTGAGCGTGAGGTCAGTGTGGGTCGAGGTGATGAAGAGGATAGAGCCCGGGACAGGCTTCTCCTGGATCCAGCGCCGGATCGAGAACGGCGGCGGGCCGCCCGGCACGGGATCGGGCAGGAAGCGGATCGCCTGGGCATTGGTGTTGAAGACGGCCCGGATCGATTCCGCCATGCGCGCCGCCTCGACGGCGGTCAGCGGGCTGGCGATGGTGTTGGCAAGCTTGCGGTGAACGGCCTTGAGGTCGGCTTCCATCAGATGGTGGGCGATCGCCCCGTTCGAGGTTTCGCCGCTCGCCGAAAGCTTGATGCACATCTCGACGAACAGCGTGCGCGCCGCCATGGCCCAGAAGGGTTCGGCATTGCCGCCATCGCTCGGGATCAGGGCTGCTGCCGCCGAGATGTAGTCGGCGTAATTCTGGCAGTCGTTGAAGATGGTCCAGGGCGGGCAGCGCTCGTCCATCGGATTGAGGATGTGGTCGGTGGCGGGGCGATAGAAGGCTTCGACGAAGGCGCCGGTGAGATCGAACACGACGCAGCGCTGTCCCCGCTCGCGGGCTTCGGCGACAAGGCGGCGAAGCTGCGTGGTCTTGCCCGAACCGGTCGTGCCGATCAGCATCGCGTGGGTCTGTTCGAGGCGCCAGGGATAGGCGACACCGGCGATCGTGTAGGGAACGTGGACGCCCAGCGCCGCGCGCGCCGCGATCGGAAGCTTCGCCACCGAAAGCGGTTCGAGATCGGGATGGGCCTCGGCCAGTTCCTGCCCCAGCTCGGCGTCGTTGTGCGCGGAGATCTCGCCGATGAGCACGTCGGCCGCGACCAGCATTGCCCCGCGCTCGTGTCGCTCCTTCAATATGTCGGTGCCGATCTGCTGCGACAGCTTGACGAACCAGGTTGCCAGCGGACTGGTGAGGAAGGCCGAGGCTGCCATGGCCACGAGGATGCACCGGACGAACTTGGTCCAGGCCCAGGCGACGTCGGGGTAGTCCGGCACGTCGCCGATCGCGATCGGCAGCACGGTGCTGTCGGGCAGCGTGAGGTTGACGATATGCCCGGTGTCGAGATCGACGAGGCTCCAGAAGTCGGCGAAGAGCCGCATCTCGACCAGCTGCACTTCATGCTCGTGCATGAGGACGAACAGCAGCAGCGCGACGAACAGGCTGAAGCTGACGAGGGTGGCGAGGATCGGCCAGCGCAGACCCTCCATCATCATCATGTAGCGCAGGCGGATGAGCTGCGAGCCGCGGGTAAAGGCCCCGACATTGCGCACGACCTCGCCGCGGGCCGACTGGTGCTCGACCGCGACCGGACGGCGGTCGAAGCGGATGTCATCCTTGCGCTGCATGGAACTTCTTCAGGTGGTCGACGGCGAGATCGAGAAGACGATCGGAGTCCTCGGGCGCGAGCTTCGCGACCAGCGTGTCGAGCGCGAGGCTCGAGAATTCGAGGATGGTGAGCAGCCGTGCGAAATTGAGCCGATGGCCATGTTCGGCGAACGGCAGCGCGATATTGAGAAGGTTGCGGATCGTCTCGGAGATCGAGGTCCCTTGCCGCTCGGCAAGGGCCTGGATGTGCTCAGCCTGACCCGTGGTCATGCTGACGCCAATTTGAACGTAGTCGGCCATTCTGCTCACCATGTGGCAGCGGCCGGTTCGATTATCGCGCGGGCAAACTAACGGAAACCCTGCGAAAGAACAAGAACTTCGGGGCGCAAGGTGGTTCGCGGCGCCGCCGCGCGCTGCATCGCGATGCAGCCATGAAACGACAGCAAAACAAGATATTACAGGACAGATGCATCGTCATGCACAGATTTGACCGTCTGGCCGCCCGCCTGCATCCGGCTGCATGCGGCAATGGGTCGATATACTCCGATGCAGCGGCGGCTAAGTCGATGAAAAGTCATTCGATATTCCGACCGTTCGCCGATGCCCTCTCTGCGGACCTTCCGCGTTCGGTGTGCTGCCCTACCCCTTCAGGAACTGGGATTGCACGATCCCTACCGGGCCTGGGCGGCGAGATAGCGATCGGCGGGCTCCTGCCGGCAAGCGCCTCGTCCGCCAGGACGAGACAACAGACCCGCGCTGGCTCCGCCAGCAGGCGTCGGGACAGTGTCATTCGACAGTCGGTGACCTGCTGTCAGGAGGTTGGCGGCTAAGGGCGTTGCGGCACATTCGGGACTGACCCGGATCGATTGAACCGGTGGCCTGTTCGATCACGCCCCTGCCGACAACGGATCGGTGCCTTCGCTCAGGATCGCGAGGTAGCGTCGATAGCCGAACACCCGGCCGCGTTTGCGACCTGTGACTTCATCGACCACCCCGATGCGCACGAGATCGGCAAGGGCCGCGTTGACGGTCGGCGCGGAAAGCCCGGTTTCCCCAACCAGTTGGTTCGCGGTCAGGAACGGGCTGCGCTGGAAGCAGTCATGAAGCCGCAACGCCGAACCCGGCCGATCGCTGCGCGCCGTGATGGCTTCGCGATCGTCCTTGAACAGGCCGACGATGCGGGTGGCCGCATCGAACGCCTGGTTGGCGGTCTCGGCGACGCCAGCGAGAAAAAAGTCCAGCCAGGCTTCCCAGCTTCCGAGTTCCCGCACTTCCTGCAAGTGCCGATAGTATTCGGCGCGGTGCGTCTTGAGATACAAGCTCAGATAAAGCAGCGGCTTGTTCAGGACGCCATTGACACAGAGATAGAGCGTCACGAGCAGTCGGCCGATGCGACCATTGCCATCCAGAAAGGGATGGATCGTCTCGAACTGCACATGCAGGAGTCCTGCCTTGATGAGGGCTGGCAACCTGGACGAATCGTCGTGGATGAAGCGCTCCAGATCGGCGAGGCAACCATCGAGCTCGGTGACAGGCGGCGGCACGAACTGCGCATTGCCGGGCCGGGTACCGCCGATCCAGTTCTGTGACCGCCGAAACTCGCCCGAGCTCTTGGTGCCACCGCGACCGCCGTGCATGAGGCGCTCGTGCATTTCCCTGACGAGACGCAGGGAAAGCGGCAGCGTCTCGAGACGCTCGAGACCATACATCATCGCATCGACGTAGTTCGATACCTCGCGAATATCGTCGATCGGCTGCCCGGCCTGTGCCTCGGCCTCGAAGCGCAGAAGGTCGGTTAGGGTCGATTGCGTGCCTTCAATCTGCGATGACAGAACCGCTTCCTTGCGCACGTACATGTACAGGAACAATTCCTGGCGCGGCAGCAACATGGTGATGCCGTCAAGGCGCCCGAGCGCGCGTTCCGCCTGGCTCAGCCGGTCGAGCAGGCCCAGGATGTCGATGGCGGGCGTTGGCGGCAAGGGCGGAGGTACGAAGGCGCGGACCGTTTCGCCCGCGACAGGCGTTTCGACAAAGCGCCCGAGGCGCTGATCGGTCGTCGGTTCAGTCATGCGCGGCTTGATGCCCGCAGATCTCTATTTAAGCAATATGCCATTCTCTTAAATAAGACGCATTGCAATTTAAACAGCCCTAATTAGCGCTCACGGTCGTCCAGGGAGGCGATCTCGAAGATCGCGCGACAGGCACGCGGCATGTGGGGGACGCAGTCCTCCACTACGCCCGCGCGCCTCGGCCCATGACGAAAACGAAAAGAGGGAGGACGCCGCGACAAACGCGGCGCCCTCCCCCGATGTCACGCAGGCGAACGCTGGTGACGAAGCGCGAAGGCGTGATGCGGAACCCCGGCTTCCTGCACGCGGCTGAGCAGGTTCGCCTGCAGCCCGGAGCCTTCGCAGACGACAGCATGAACCGGCTTCAGGTCCATCATCTGCTCGTTGCGAAGGAACCCGGCGCGCTTGCCCAGCGCGCGGTTCAAGGTGAAGCGCACGGTGTTCACTCCGCGCGCGGCTGCCCAGGCGTGCGCGATCTGGTCGCAGCCCCGGTGCTGGGCGGTGGTTGCAAGAACCATCTGGGGCACACGCGCGTGGGTATCGTCGAGCGCCTGCCAGAGAAGTTCGTGATCGTGCCAGTCGGTGCCGCCCGAAAAGATGACGACGGGGCCGGTCGGTGCGAACTGCTCGCGGCGCTTCGATGCCCGTGCGGCGAGGAAGTCGCGCGCATCGATCTGGCTGGCGGTCAGGCCCGAGGACGCCCGCGATCCGCGTGCGGTCGAGAACGGACGCCCGGTTTCGACGCGGTAGATCTCGCCGGCGTAGTCGCGCATCGCTTCCATCGCCTCGCGGCAATCCATCAGCGTCTGGCAGATGCGCTGGGTCTCTTCGAGTTCGACGGCATAGATCTCCGAGGGGTCGAAGGCGCGCGCCATGTCCCCGAGCTTCCTGCCCGCCTCGTCCTCGCGCTTTTCGATGCGCTGGGCGGTGACGTGGAAGCTGTTGACGATGCCCCAGGCGATGTCGCGTCCGAACTCCTCCATGCGCGTTCCGCGCAAGAGGTCGAAGACGGTGCCGATGACCATTTCCATGGCCCCGCGCGCGGCATCGGGGTCGGGCATTTCGGTCGCCATGGGCTCGTCGTGGACCGAGAGCTGCGCCATGCTGGCCTGCTCGCCAAAGGCGGCATCGAAACCCGGCGCTTCGATCTGCTCGCGGTAGAACGCGCCGAGCTCTTCAAGATTGGTGATGCTGTTCTTCATGGTGACCTCCTGGTTTTAAATCCGTCATCTTCCGCGATGACGGCAGGTCACTCGGCAAGCTCGTGTCCAGCAGGTCAGGGACGTTGACCGGGAAGCCCGAAGGGACCCCGGTTGACGCCGCGAAGCGGGGCGTGGGGGCACCCATTTTGCGGGAGCCGAAGGCATCCGCAAAATTGGGGGGACCGCGCATCCTTGAGCTGCGCCAGACCAGCTTGCCATGCTGGGCCTGAGAGAGAGAGAATTCAAAGGTTGGTGGGACGCCTCGACCTCTCCTCGCGCGCCCGCGCCATGCGATCGTGACCCGCATGGGCCGAGACCCGGAACGGGGCTCGGCGGAGCCCGGAGCCCGTCAGGGATCCGGGCGGAGTAGAGCGCGGTGACCGCACGGCACGCGCGGGCAGGCGCCCTGCCCCGGTGCGATGGAACCCTGTGCCCTCGGAACCTGCACACCTGGGCAAACAGCACAATCGGCAGCAACGGCCTTCCATCAATCCTCTACCGGCTCGCTTCATGCCTCTCGAACCGGTGATGCGCATCGGCGAGCGCCCTGGAGCCGAGGCCTGACCGTCCCGGACGCTGACGATCTATGAGCACGCCGAGGTCGCCCATCGCGGTGAGCAACGCCCAGTCGTGGGTGAAGCCCTCGGTGCCTTGCAGGACGCGGATCAGCGCTCCGCGCGCGCGGCGCGAGAAGCGGGTGTCGCCGACCGCAAGAGCGCTCCGGGCGGACAAGCGAAAATCATGGCCCGGACCACGGAGCCGTTCTATTCCGTCGCGGCCTGGTCCCCTGCCCAGCGCCGAACTGCCAAAGGGCATGACAAAGGGGACCGGCGCCGCAAGGCGCCGATCCCCTTCGGGACCAGACCAGGTCCAGGTCTCAGTGGACCGAGGCAGTCTCGATGAGGCCCGCATCGAGGCTCGCGACTTGGCGCTCGCTGGCGATGAGGCTCCAGGCGGCGACCAGGTCTTCGAAGTATTCGCAGTCGACCTGAGTTTCGGGATGACCTTCGCCGAACTGCTCTTGCTCCCAGGCGAGCATGTGCGCGGCATCGGCGGCGTTGGTGATCGCATTGCCGAGATGCGCGGCGATGTCGGAGGAGGAAAGCTTGCCGGCCTGTGCCCGAAGGCGGGCGAGCATGGCGGGGTTGGTGATGGCGATGCCGGTCGTGATGCAGGCGACGTCGTCGAAGTTCGAGGTGTGCAGCATTTCGTGTGCTCCCGAAACGAAGCGGGCGGCCCGCCAGGGCCGCCCGTCAGGGGTCAGATGAACTCGATCTCGTCGGCGACGATTTCGGTGTTGTAGTAGGTGCGGCCGTCCTTTTCGTTGCGGCTGTAGCGGATCTCGCCGGTGACGATCAGCTTGTCGCCCTTCTTCTTGTGGTTGGCGATCGACTTGGCGAGGCCGTTGAAGGCCTTGACGGTGTGGAACTGGTCGTAGGTCTCGGTGTAGCCGTCCTCGCCCTTCTGGACCTGGCCGTCCTTGATGACCGGCCGGCTCGTGACGAGGGTGAAGCTGATGCCGCCCTTGGCTTCGGTGCCGAAGCGGCTGATGTCGGAGGTGATGCGGCCCGAGAGGAAAACCTTGTTCATGTGTCGTCTCCAGATGTCGCCAGCGGGCCGATCCCGCCGGGATGAACTGAAGCGAAGGCCGCGATTGAGGGGTGGCGGCACCGGAGCGAAGCGGAGGGGAACCCCCATTTACCGGGTGGTGCGGGCAGACGGCCACAGGCCGGCAACTCGGCCGGTCAATGGGGGTTGCCGGCGCCCCGCGCGGTCGTAGTGTTCATCCCTCCCAAGGCGGGATTGGGCGGATGGTGACAGCCCCCAGTAGATGGCGCTGGATGAGCGTTTCTCAGGCTCCTCGCCTCAACCGCTGGTCAAACGGCACGAAGGAAGCCGCGTCTTGATCCCCTCTCGGCTGCCTGTCAGCGTTGCCGCCAGGGCAGGGACGAGCGCAGAGCTGGGCTGAGACCTGTCCTGGGTCTTCCGCAAGGACAGGTCACGAACGATCGATCGCGGATCATGAACTGGGAGGCGAGTTCGTCGCCCTGGCCGAATCGACCGACGGCGAAAACGGGCCGCACCGGCCTTTCAGGCGGATCGCGGGCTTGGTGTCGTCAATCGCCCTGACGGACCGGACCGCGGTTCAACGGATTTTCCGGGTCAAGACTTTCGAGCGCATGGCGGATTTGCAGCGCCGCCAGTGGTTCACCGGTTTTGTCGAGCCGTTTGCTCAGGTCCGTCAGGGTCGAAACGATCGTTGCACGTTCCGCCTCGGTCAGACGTTTCGGTTCATGGGACATGGGGACAGCCCTGTATCAGGAAATGCACGCGCGTGTTAATAAGAGCCGTTTCGGTGCCATTCGGCCGGCGAAAGCTCGCGATTAGAAGGTCGGTGGTCAACCCAAGTTCGCATCCAACGGTTAACATCGAAGAACGAACGCCTTGGGGCGATCCACAGGCGGATGCGGGGCACGAAGACCGTGCATTCCCATCGCACCGAACGATCATTTACACACTATAGTTGATAAACTCAAAGTATGTAAATCTCGATCGTCACGCGCATGGACATGCGCAAACTCGTTGGACAGAACTTCGCGCGCCTGCGGCGGGTGAAAGGTCTGACGCAGGAGCAGGTCGAGGAACGCTCGGGCTTCAGCCAGCAATATCTGAGCGGTCTTGAGCGCGGACGGCGCAACCCGACCGTGATCACGCTCTATGAACTGGCGCAGGCGCTCGAGGTCAGCCATGTCGAGCTGGTTCTGCCCATCGACGACAATTGACCGGGCCTGATGGCGGCGATGGCTGATCGGACATGTGCGGCAGTCCACGTGTGAACATGTGAGGGAGAAAGAACGCAGCCGCGCCGTCACGCCTCTGGATCCGCACATTCGAAGACGGAATCGAGCGCGAGGCCGAGCGCCCGCGCGAGCGCGATCGCGGCGGCAAGGTCGGCGACATCCATGTCGAAGCTTGCCGCAAGGTCGGCGAGCGTGCTTCTTGGCTCATCCTTGACCCGATGAAGCGCGCCATGCGCCGCAGTGACCGCGATCGGCCAGGTCCATGCCACGCCGATGACGCCCTCGGGCAGGACGATAAGCGTATCACCCTTCGCAATGGCCTCGTCGCATTGGCAGGCGTCATAGGCGTTTCCGCTCGTCTCGAAGGCGTGCAAGCGTCGCGGCGTGAACGCGAAGCGCTCCGAATCCGTGAGCATCGGGGGTAACTCCTGGCAGGGCCCGAAGGGCCTTCAACAAAACGGGGCGGCCCGGCACGCGGCCGGACCGCCCAGGCGGGGGTCAGGATCGGGGTTTCGCGTCAGTGCGTCGTCGCGGCCATGCCGGGTTCGGCGGCATCGAACGGCGAGGCCGGGACCGCGAAGCTGCCCGCGGGGTCGGAAAGCCCTTCGTCGTCGCCCGCCGGCACACCTGCATCGCCAAAGGCCGGTTCGGTACGGCGGCGCTGGCGCGACCAGGCGACGTTGAGCGTGCCGTCGCCTTGCGTGAACAGGGCGATCGACAGCGGCGCATCGAAGCTCGGATCGTCGATCTGGCCCTGGAGAAACGTGCCGCTGCCGTTGCTCGCGGTCTTCTCCCAGAGGCCGCCGACGGGGATGAACTGACCATTCTTCGCACGCGCCATCACGTCGAACCTGGGCGCCGAGACGTTGCGCGAATTGACCGGGCGAAGACCGATCGTGAGGTCGAGGGTCGCGGTCTGGATCTTGCCGATGAAGACGCCCACGTCGTTCTGCTTCAGGATACCGATATTCATGGCCGTATTCTCCTCTGGCCCGAGCGCCGTCTTGCATGCCTGGCGCCCGCTTGGGTTGGTGTTCGCCTCAGCCCGCCGGGCTGCGACACCCTTCCTCCTCCCCCTCATCTCCATCCCCGGACGCTTGCCGCGCGAGGCGAACTGCGGGCGGCGGGCGAGCTTCCGCTGGTGCGCAACGCCAAAGTGCCGCAGGCAGGAAAAATGCCCCGGATCGGGAGGGACGATCCGGGGCAAAGGAAAGATCGGGACGTTGGGCAGCCGGAGGGATCAGGCCGCGGCCGAGAAATCCCGGTTGTCGTTGGCCGGCGTGCTGAACGGATCGGCGGCGCGGCGCTGCGGGCGCAGCCAGGCGATATTGTAGCTGCCGTCTTCCTGGCGGAAGGCGTTGACCGCCAGCGGCCGTGCCATCGACGGATCGTCGATGCGGCCCTGGAGGAAGCACTCGCCGGTCGCCTTCGAGGTCTGTTCCCAGAGCGCGCCCACCTGGACGAGCACGCCCGCGGGATTGCGCGTGCAGATCTCGAATGCCGGCGCCTTGGGATTGCTCGACTGCACCGGGCGCAGGACGAAGGTCATGGCGACCGCGATGGTGGCGATGCTGCCGACGAGCGCGCCGCGCTCGCCCATGCGAATGGTACCGATATTCATGGCCGTAGTCTCCTTGAGCCAGGCCCCGTCTTGCTGTCCGGGGGCCGATGGGGAATGCGTCTCGGGCACCTCACCCTCGACACTCCTTCGCTTCCCGCTTCCCTCCCCCGTCCGATCGACGCGCGCGATCGGGTCAGTTGCACACACGTGCATGGTAATGGGGCGTGTGGAGACAGCAGATGTTTTCGGGCGACCAGCGCAGGTGTCCGCCCGACAGGAAGCGCCCATCGGCAGGGCTCACCGAGACGGGACCACAGGCAGGGACATCCTGAAAGGTGCCGTTGATCGGGTCGAGCGTTGCCACCCAGCATGTCTCGAAGGTGACGGGCTTTGCGAGGTCGAGCGCGATGAGATCGGGGATCGGCACGACGGCATAGAGGCAGAACAGGAACGCGGTCGAACAGGCGTTTTCGATGATTTCGGCGAGCTGGTCGGGCGTAATGATCGATGCGCGCCGCCGGCGTATCGAAACCAATGGGCGATCAGCCTTGTGGCGGTTGCCGCTCAGCTTGCGGAACTCGCTGATGGTGTAGCCTAGGTTCGCGAGCGCGAAGTGGAGGTTGCGCGTCACGGCGAGCTCGCCCGCATCGGGCCAGCGCCGGTGCGAATAGACCAGGGCATCGTCAAGCCAGCGCTCGCAACTGAACCGGAACAGCAGTTCGCAGCGGTCATGGCCTGCGAAGAGATCGCCGACCGAGGTCTCGTCGCGAGCGGCGGCACGGTCTTCCCACGCGAGCCGGATTGCAACGTTGACTGCGTCGTTGTCGGTGACGCCCGCCGCCTGGAACAGGCCTCGCAGCTCGGGCGCGACAACGTGGTGCCAGGTATCGCCGAACTCCGAGGGCGGAAACTCCGCCTCCATCGCTTCCTCGACTTCGCGCCCGTCATAGCGGGCATCGATGATCCGTGCGGCCAGCGCGTTGAGGCTCTTGAGCGTCCAGCAATCCGAACGGTCGCGCCAATAGCGGCTGTGCGGAAAATTGTCGGCAAGGCCGGAAAGCCAGGTCTCGCCGGCAGCGCTGGCGAGAAAGGCGTCCGCGTCAGCAAGGACGCCGGGGGATGACAGGGTCGGAACGGAATACATCGCTGGTGATCTCCTCGTGGGTTCACCTGCACCTCTCCATCTCACCTTTCCGGCCGGCCCACGGCCGCGCCGACAGACCTACATGTCAACCTATGAGACTGCGGACATGTGAACATGGGGACGTGTGATTTCCGCCCAATCGCCGTAGCCCGAAGGGCACGGCTCGATGGCGACCGGAACCCCGCCGGTGCCCCGGTCGGCGGCCGCCGCGCGGGCGAAGCGCCAGCCTTCCTCGTCGTTGTCGGGGAGCAGGCAGATGGCCGTCGCATCCTGAGGCGCAACGAACCAGGACAGGTTTCGCACGCCAAAGCACGTCCCGGCCTCCTGGCCGGTACGTTGGCGATAGGCGCAGGCGCTCTCGAAGCCCTCGGCGATCCGGATCACCGTCCCCGTGAACCGGGCAGGCCAAAGGCCGCCCCGCGACGCGCCCAGCATCATGCGGTGCGTTCGCCGCGCGGTCGATGCATCGAGAAACTGGCGCTGGACGGCGATGAGGCGCCCCTGCCGAAATACGCCGACGAGCAGCGCCGGCAGGAACCGGGCTGCCAGGCCGCGGCCCATCGGGCATTGCGGATGGAAGCGGACATCGGGCGGCAGGAAACGGATGCCGCGCACGTCCCGCAGGTAGCGTTCGCCGAGCGTGCCGGCGACCGGCAGCGCCGTGTCCCAGACGCGCTGGTACGGAGCATCCCGATCGTTCGCCGGCTCGGGTATCACCACTTGATCGGCGACCGGGCGCCCGAGCAGCCGCCGGATCGCGCCCATGACCTCCCGGCCATCGCACCCGGCGAAGCAATGGACCAGGATCGAGCTGCGGCCCTGCCGGATCGAGAGACTGGGGGTTCGGTCTTCGTGCGCGGGGCAGCGCACCATGGCGTGCCGACCCGACCAGACCCCGCTAAGTTGCGCGACGATCGCCAGGGTTTCCGCGGTCGGCTTGAAGGACATGGCCTTGACTGCTCCGATGGCACCGGTGCGCGTCAGACCGGGCGGTTGATCGCTAGAGGAGATGTGTCACGAATGTGGATTCGTGACATGGATGGAATTTTGTGGCACAAGAAGCCAACTGCGCCACGTCAATCAAGTGAGGAGACGCGCCATGACGATCCAGGTCGCCATCACGCCCAACGGGCGGATGAGCCTGCCCGCCGACATCCGCAAGCGCCTCGGCGTGGCCGGCGGCGGCGCGCTTCTGGTCGAGGAAACCGAGGACGGCGTGATCCTGCGCACGGTCGCGCAGTCGATCGCGCATGCGCAGGCCATCGCCCGCAAGTGCGCGGCCGGGAATGCCGACACATCGGTCGATGCCTTCCTTGCCAACCGCAAGGCTGATAGCGGCGAATGAGCGAGGTCGTCCTCGACGCATCGGCGCTGCTGGCGCTGCTCAACGACGAACCTGGCGCCGCGAAGGTCGCCGAAGTTCTGGGCGGTGCGCGCATGTCGTCGGTCAACCTGGCCGAGGTGGTCAGCCATTTCGTGCATGCGGGCATGCCGCAGAGCGATATCGATGCCATGCTTCGCCCGCTCCCGGTCGAGATCGTCGCGGCCGACGAAGCGCTCGCGCATATCGCCGGACGCCTTCGCGCCGTGACGGCGTCGGCCGGCCTGTCGCTCGGCGACCGGTTCTGCCTCGCGCTTGCCAGGCGCGATGGCCTGCCGGCGATGACAGCCGACAAGCAATGGCGCACGATCGCCGACCAGGCCGGGGCGGCGATACAGGTGATCCGCTAGGCCGCGAGCGCTGCCGCGGTGCAATGGCGACAGCCTGAACCGTCGCAGCAACCGGCCAAGGCGCCGATGTAGAGCACGGAGCCGTCTCGGAAATGCGCGGTCACGCCCGTCGCATATTCCATCTCGCTCTTGTCCCGATCGATCTCGAAGCTCCAGTCCCGTTCGAGCACCTCCCAGACATCGTGGATGTTGGCAAAGGCGCTGCGATGATCGGGGAACGAGTGGGCGGCGAGATCGGCGATGGTGACCGCGGAGCCGAACTTCTCGGCCCTGCGGTCGATCTGCAGGCACGCCGGCATCAATAGTCCTCGGGCAGCAGGATGGTGATGACGCGCGTGGTCACCGAGGCATCGGCGGAATCGTCAGAGCCGAATTCGAGCGTCTCATCGAAGTAGTCGATCTTCATCCAGACCTTTCGGTCGCGGAAAGTGATCGCGGCGAAGTCGCGCTCGGGGCTGTCGGCCGCGAACGCGCAGCGCCGAAAGGCCGCAAGCAGTTCGGCCTGCACCAGTACGACACCGACAGTGTCGAGGTCGCAGAACGCGGCCAGGCAATTGCGGGTCACGACGATCCTTGCGCGGGGATCCAGCCCCTGGCGCGCGCGGTCGTTCAGGCGAGC
The DNA here is from genome assembly GCA_021782155.1 of Pseudomonadota bacterium. GTDB lineage: Bacteria > Pseudomonadota > Alphaproteobacteria > Sphingomonadales > Sphingomonadaceae > Novosphingobium. The sequence continues at coordinate 2,948 of JAJXVK010000040.1, read as the reverse complement.
GATCGTTTCGATGCGATCCGGTCGTGGGAGAGTTGCCATGTCAGTGCTCCTCAAAGGCCGCCAGGGCCAAGGTCTTCGAGCGTGGTCACGAGGCCATCGAAGTCTTCGTCCGGCCCGAGCACGTCGGTGAGGGTGAGGATGGTCTCGAACTCGACGCCGTGATCCGCGGCGAGGTCTTCGAGGTAGCCGAAGCGGTCGATGGCGCCGTCGGCCTGGTAGCGGGAGAGCGCAATTGTTCGCTCGGCATTCAGCCGCTCGATGGTTTCGAGCGGCACACCGCGCACGGCAAGGCGGGACATGGGGCAGTCTCCTGACGTCTCGCGAGCCTCAGCGCTCGCCGCCCCTTTTCCGTCCCTCTCCCCTCCCGCCGCGTCAGAATCGGCGACAAAGTCGTGATAGTTGGGGATTATCGGCCGAGACAGGCCCGACCCACCTCGTTCGCGCGCGCAAGACACGATAGGCACGGCCATTGTCCAAATCGCCAAAGGATATTTCCGAGCATGGCCGACGAAACGCTTCTCACGCTCGCCGCGGACATCGTGTCCGCGCATGTCAGCAACAATGCGTTGTCAGCCGATCAACTGCCGGTGCTGATCCAGTCGGTCTACACCTCGCTCGCCGGGCTCGGGCAAGAACCTGAACCCGTGGAAGAGAAGCGGCAGCCGGCGGTTTCGATCCGCGCGTCGGTCAAGCCCGATGCGATTGCCTGCCTCGAGTGCGGCGCGAAGATGAAGATGCTGAAGCGCCACCTTGCCACCGATCACGGGCTGACCCCGGACGAATATCGCACGCGCTGGAAACTCGCGGCCGACTATCCGATGGTCGCGCCGGACTACGCTGCCAGGCGCAAGGAACTGGCGGTGAAGATTGGCCTCGGACGCAAGCCGGGTCAGAAGGTCGCAAAGGCTGCGGCCAAGCCGAAGGCGCCGGGGCGCAAAAAGCTGGGCGTTGCGTTCGATTCTGTCGCGGAGCCGGTAGCCTGACGCCGAGCTACCAGGTGTAGACCGGCAATTCCGCGATCGGTTCGACATCGCGATCGAACATCACCCAGTCGCAATCGAGCGAGCGCGCCAGCGTCAGGCAGTCGCGGAGATCGGGTGGCAGATCGTCGGGCTCGTCGTCGGCCACGTAGACGAACCAGCCATGGTCGCCCTTGGCGAAAGTGGCGAGGGGAGCCTCGTGCAACCATGTGTTGCACGTTTGCTCGCGGAGATGGCCGGTCGAGAGAGCCAGCAAGATCTCGATCATGGCGTGAGTGCCCCGACGTCGTTGGCGACCTCAACGAGGAGTGCGCGCAGCGGCTCCTCCTGAACCAGCAGCGCATCGAGGCAGTCGGCGGCGCTGTCAGCAAAGTCGGGATGGGCCGGATCGCTCATGTCGATCACCGCTGAAATTGCAGACAGCAGGGCCAGCATGGCGGGCGCCCGCGCCATCGCCCGGACATTGGCAAGCGCTTCGGCCATCGGGCGTGCGCCGCTTTGGCGGATCGTCGCGACGTAGCGGTGACTGCGGGTCGCTGGATCGATTGTGGTGATCTCGCAGACCCAGTCGAAAGGCCAGCTCGATGTGCTGCGGGCAAGCGGGCTCGCTTGCCAGTCTCCGGCGGTCGTCATCATGGTGTCTCCGGTGTCGGGAACGGTCAGGCAGCCTTGAGCCAGGGGCGATCCGCAACGGTTGGCAGATGCGCGACGCAGCCGAGCCGCACGGTGATAGCGTCGAACGTGCTGGCAACCTCGTCGAGCCATCGGCCGGTATCGCCGGCAAGATCGACCCATTCGCAGCGCAGGCGAAAAGCACGATCGACCCGGACCGCGATCCAGACAGCGGCAAGGCCGTCCTGGGTCGTGATCCCGATGTCGGTGTAGGGATTGCGCAGCAAGACGCGATGCTCGGTGCCGCGCCAGCCATGCGCAAAATCGAAGGAACTTAAGTCGCGCCGCACCTCGCACCGCACATCGGCGGCGAATGCGGCGTAGGCCCGGGCCCAGTCACGGAACGCACCGGCGGCGACTTCCCGGACGGCGGATCGGCCACCGTCTGGGACCGAGGGAACCAGGTCCATCGCCTCGCTCACGCCGCCAGCGGCAGCGGCTCGGCCGCGACCTTGTGCGCGGCGTGCATCCAGTCAGCCCCTACCTGCGCCTGCGCCGCAGCGGTGAAGATGGCCTTCGGATCATGCCGAATGGCGGTGAGCCAACTTGCGAGGTAAGCGGCATGGTCGGGTCGCGGCGTATAGGCGAGCCCGAGATCGGCCATCAGGTAGCTCGCGCCGATCTCCGCGACGAGTTCCTCGCGCGCCCGGATGCTGCGGTCCTTGTGGTAATCGCGCAGGGTGTCACGTGCGAGACGGCGCACATGTCCAACCGCGTGCATGTCCTCATGTGCGAGTGTGGACACCAGATCGAGGTCGCTGTCGAAGGCCTCCCGCTCGGGCATGAAGATCTTGTCGAGGTCGGGCCGGTAGTGCGCGTCATGGAGACCGTATTCGACGGGCACGCCGATGCCCTCGAGGAACGCGAGCGCATCGGCAATGCTGGTGGTGATGGGTTGAACCTCGACCGGGCCATCGACGTCGGCACCGTCCACCTGGTCGCGATTGAAGACGACGAAGCTGCGCGCAAAGCAGCGGGCACGGCCATCAGCGTCGTCGCCACCATCGCCTGGCGCCGCGTCGCGCCGCTCGATGCGCTTCCACAGGATGACATGCGTGCCGGTCTCGCCCTTGCGGACCTGGGCCCCGCTGGCGCGCCACTGCTGAAATGTCGCCCAGGTGCCCGAGGCAAAGCCGCGGGCGTCGGCCGTGGCCCAGAGAACCAGGCGGTTGATCCCCGAATAGCGCCGGCCGGCGACGCTGGTCGGGCGCATGACCGGCGCGCCATTGTGGTGCCAGGGCATCCGCCAGCGACCCGCGCCGGCTTCGATCGCGGCAACGAGTTGGTCGGTGACGG
>JAJXVK010000249.1 GCA_021782155.1 Pseudomonadota bacterium | reverse complement strand
GGGCGGCAAGCACAACGACCTCGACAACGTCGGCTACACCGCGCGCCACCACACCTTCTTCGAGATGCTGGGGAATTTCAGCTTCGGCGACTATTTCAAGGAGCAGGCGATCACGCACGCGTGGACGCTGCTGACCAGGGAATGGGGCCTCCCCGCCGACAAGCTGCTCGCCACGGTCTATCACACCGACGACGAGGCTTTCGAGCTGTGGAAGAAGATCGCCGGGCTGCCCGAGCACAAGATCATCCGCATCCCCACCAAGGACAACTTCTGGGCGATGGGCGATGATGGGCCGTGCGGTCCGTGCTCGGAGATCTTCTACGACCACGGCGAGGGCATCCCCGGCGGGCCTCCGGGCAGTCCCGACGAGGACGGCGACCGCTTCATCGAGATATGGAACCTCGTGTTCATGCAGTTCGAGCAGGCGGCGGGCGAGATCACCGGCGACCTGCCCAGGCCCAGCATCGACACCGGCATGGGGCTCGAACGCATCGCCGCGGTGATGCAGGGCGAGCACGACAACTACGACACCGACACCTTCCGCCACCTGATCTCGGCGTCGGAGACGCTGACCGGCGTTACCGCGCAAGGCGAACACAAGGCGAGCCACCGGGTGATCGCCGACCACTTGCGCTCGACCAGTTTCCTGCTGGCCGATGGCGTGCTGCCCTCGAACGAAGGGCGCGGCTACGTGCTGCGCCGGATCATGCGCCGCGCGATGCGCCACGCGCATCTGCTGGGCGCCAAGGAGCCGCTGATGCACCGGCTGGTGCCCGCGCTGGTCACCGAGATGGGCGCCGCCTATCCCGAGCTTGGCCGCGCGCAACCGCTGATCCAGGAAACGCTGCTGCGCGAGGAAGTGCAGTTCCGCCGCACGCTGGCGAACGGGCTCAAGCTGCTCGACGAGGCGACCGGCGGCATGGGTGAGGGCGGCGAGCTTCCGGGCGAGACCGCGTTCAGGCTCTACGACACCTACGGCTTTCCCTACGATCTCACCGAGGACGCGCTGCGCTCGCGCGGCATCGCGGTCGACCGCGCGGGCTTTGACGCGGCGATGGCTAGGCAGAAGGCGGCGGCGCGCGCGGCGTGGAAGGGCAGCGGGCAGGCCGCCGACAGCGAGGTATGGTTCGACATCGCTGAAGAATTCGGTGCCACTGAATTCACAGGTTACGCATCGACTGACGGTGAGGCTGAAGTCCTTGCAATCGTAAAGGATGGTCAGCGAGTCCAAGAATCTGGAGTGAATGACACCGTCTATTTCGTCACCAACCAAACTCCGTTCTACGCCGAGAGCGGTGGCCAAGTCGGTGACAAAGGCGGCTTCCAAATCGCGGGTGGCGCTGAAGGTCTCGTTTTACGAACCGACAAACCCCTCGGCAGACTGCACGCACATTATGCATCGGTGTATGAGGCGCCGCTCAAGGTTGGCGACATCGTCAAGCTTCGCGTGAATGTCGAAAACCGCGACGCGGTCCGCGCCAACCACTCGGCGACGCACCTGCTCCATGCCGCGCTGCGCAATCGGCTCGGCGATCACGTCACGCAGAAGGGCTCGCTCGTCGCGGCGGATCGCTTGCGCTTCGACTTCTCGCAGCCGACCGCGCTGACGGCGGACGATATCGCCGCGATCGAAGCCGAAGTGAACGCCGAGATCCGCGCCAACGAAGCGGTCTCGACCCGCCTGATGACCCCCGACGACGCGATCGCGGCAGGCGCGATGGCGCTGTTCGGCGAGAAGTACGGCGACGAGGTGCGCGTGCTCTCGATGGGCCGCGCGCACGATGGCAAGAGCTTCTCGGTCGAGCTGTGCGGCGGCACACACGTACGCGCCACCGGCGACATCGGCGTGTTCCGCATCGTTTCGGAAAGCGCGGTGAGCTCGGGCGTGCGCCGCATCGAGGCGCTGACCGGCGAGGCCGCGCGCCAGTGGCTGGTCCACCGCGAGGATGCGCTCAAGCACGCCGCGAGCCTGCTGCGCACCACGCCCGAAGAGGTCGAGGGCCGCGTCGCGACACTGCTCGACGAGCGCAGGAAGCTCGAACGCGAGTTGGCCGAGGCGAAGAAGGCGCTGGCGCTTGGTGGTGGCGGCGGGACCGCGAAGGCCGAAGTGGCCGACGTGGAAGTGAACGGCGTCAGGTTCTCCGGTCAGGTCATCGAAGGACTCGAAGCCAGGGAACTGCGCGGGCTGCTCGACCAGGCCAAGGCCCGCATGGGTTCGGGCGTGGCGGCGATCGTCGCGGTCAACGACGGCAAGGCGGCCATCGCCGCGGCGGTGACCGAGGACCTGGCGGGCAGGTTCAGCGCGGTCGATCTCGTGCGCAAGGGCGTGGAAGCGCTCGGCGGAAAGGGCGGCGGCGGCCGCGCGGACATGGCGCAGGGCGGCGGCCCCGACGGCGACAAGGCGGCCGACGCCATCGCGGCGGTCAGGGCGGCGCTGGCGGGGTAACTCGCGCGCGCCGGAGCCGCGCCATGCGCATCGCCCTGTTCGAACCCGAGATCGCCGGAAACGTCGGCGCCGTCCTGCGGCTCGGCGCCTGCCTCGGCGCCGAGGTGGACCTGATCGAGCCGATGGGCTTCATCTGGAACGACCGGCGGGTGCGGCGCGCGGCGATGGACTACATCGACCATGTATCGATCACGCGCCATGCCGGGTTCGAGGCTTTCCGCGAAACGATCGGCGCGCGCAGGCTGGTGCTGTTCACGACCAAGGCGAGCCGGTCGGCCTATGAATTCGAATACCGGCCCGACGACGTGCTGCTGTTCGGCAAGGAAAGCGCGGGCGTTCCCGCAAGCGTCGCCGAAACGTGCGACGCGCGGGTGCGTATCCCGCTGCGCCCCGAGGTTCGCTCGCTCAACCTCGCGACCGCGGCGGCGCTCGCGCTGGGTGAGGCCTTGCGGCAGACGGGCACCTTGCCGCATTGACTGCGGCGCGCTGGCTTACCCTTCGCGCCGCAGCGAAGCGCTCTTGAGCGTCGGTTTCTCCGCCAGTCAGCCCTAGCGCATAATCTGCTCGCGGAATGCGGCGCGCTTTTGCGCATCCGTGCCTTCGACGGCGGCGGGGTCGGGAATGCCCCAATGCGCCGTCATCGGATTGCCGGGCCAGATCGGGCAGACTTCGCCCGCCGCCTGATCGCAGACGGTGAACACGAAATCCATCTTCGGCGCGTCCGGCTTGGCGAACTCGTCCCAGCTCTTCGAGCGGAGTCCGTCCGTCGGCAGCTTCATCGCCTTGAGTTGCTCGAAGGATAACGGGTTCACTTCGCCCTTCGGGAAACTCCCCGCGCTGTAGGTGCGGGATTTTCCCTTGCCCCAGTGATTGAGCACGGCCTCCG
>JAJXVK010000248.1 GCA_021782155.1 Pseudomonadota bacterium | reverse complement strand
GGGAATGGTCGCGGCGAAAGTCTGAAGATCGGCAGCATTTTTGAAGGTGACGATGCCTGAAATCGAGATCGTCAGCCCTAGCGACAACATCTTGAGACCGAAATCCGCCGATGCGGTGAAGCAATGGATGAGCGCCGGAAAGTGGCCCTTCTCCATCTCCTCTTCGAGAATGGCGGCGGTATCCTGCTCGGCGTCGCGGGTGTGGATGATGACCGGAAGGCCGGTCTCGCGCGAGACGTCGATATGGCGCCGAAACAGCGCTTTCTGCACTTCCCTGTCGGATTTTTCGTAATAATAGTCGAGCCCGGTTTCTCCCAATCCGACGACCTTGGGATGCCGGGCCGCCCGAAGCAATTCCTCCGCCGACAGGTCATGGTGATCCTCGGCGCAATGCGGGTGAACGCCGATGCTGGCGAAAACGTCTGCCTCACGCTCGGCCGTCGCGACGACTTGCGCCCATTCGCTGCGCTTGGTCGAAATGTTGAGGAAGGTCCCGACGCCGGCCCCCCTCGCCCGGTCGAGCACCGCTGGCTGATCTTCGACCAGCCCTTCGTATTCGAGGTGGCAATGGCTGTCGACCAGCATCAGGCGTCCTCCGCCTCGGGCAATTCCAGCCGCGGGAACACCGGGGCCGGGGGACCGATCCGGTGGCCTGCGTCGGCGAGCCGCACAAACCAGTCCGTGTCCGCCAAAGCGGCATAATTACGATCCGCGGAGGCAATCCCGATCATGTCGAGCACCGCATCGGCCTTGCCCGGGACAACCGGACGGATCGCCAGCGCGAGATCGCGGATCGCGACGAACAGCGTCAGCAACACCGCCTTCATCCGTTCGGGATCGGTCTTGCGCAAGGCCCACGGCGCCTGCTCGTCGACATATTGATTGCAGGTATAAACCGCGCGCATCCACGCTTCGATCCCTTGCGAGAAAGCCAGTGCTTCGAAGGTACGCGGCAGCTCGCCCCGGCAGGCATTCGCGACCTGGGCCAGCAGCGCGTCGTCCGCTTCGCTGGTTTCGAAACGCTCGATCGTCCCGTCCATGTTCTTGGCAATCATCGACAGGCTGCGTTGGACGAGATTACCGAAACTGTTAGCGAGTTCGGCATTGCAGCGATTGACGATCGCTTCGGGCGAATAGCTGCCGTCCTGGCCGAAGGCGACTTCGCGCATCAGGAAATAGCGCAGATTGTCGACCCCGAAGCGTTCGACGAGCGCCATCGGGTCGGTGACATTGCCGAGCGACTTCGATTCCTTCTGCCCGCGGTTGAGGATGAACCCGTGCCCGAACACTTGCCTGGGCAGCGGCAGCCCCGCGCTCATCAGGAAGGCGGGCCAGTACACCGTGTGGAAACGGACGATGTCCTTGCCCACCAGATGCAGGCTGGCGGGCCAGAACTTGCGCCATTCCTCGGTGTCATCTGGATAGCCCAGCCCGGTCAGGTAATTGGTCAGAGCGTCGACCCAGACATACATCACATGGCCATCGCTGTCCGGCACCGGCACGCCCCAGTCGAAGCTGGTGCGGCTGACCGAGAGATCCCTGAGCCCACCCGAAACGAAGGCGAGCATCTCGTTGCGGCGGCTCTCCGGTTCGAGAAAACCGGGCGTTTTCAAGAGTTCGATAAGGCGGTCCTGATATTTCGACAGGCGAAAGAACCAGCTCTCCTCGACGGTCCATTCGACCGGCGTGCCTTGCGGAGACAGCTTTGCACCACCCTCGCCCTCGACCAGTTCGCCCTCGTCGTAATAGGCTTCGTCGCGGACCGAATACCAACCCTCGTAGCGATCGAGATAGAGGTCGCCGGCCGCATTCATCGCAGTCCACAGCGCCTGGCTCGCCCGGTGATGCTCGGGCTCGACCGTGCGGATGAAACGGTCGAAACTGATGTCAAGAGCTTCGTCCATCGCCCGGAAATAGGACGACATTTCATCAGCCAGCGCCCTTGGGACGAGGCCCTGCTCCTCGGCCTTGCGGGCCATTTTCAGGCCGTGTTCGTCGGTGCCGGTCTGGAACCGCACCGCGCGTCCCTGCATGCGCTGGAACCGGGCGATGACATCCGCGGCAATCGCCTCGTACGCGTGGCCGATATGCGGGCGGCCATTGGGATAATTGATCGCAGTGGTCAGATAGAACGGGTCAGCCATAGACCCGGTCGCTAGCTTGCCCGGCCCGCGCGAGCAAGCTGCCGATCTCCATCGCCAGGAGTCCGGGATCGTAATTGTAGCTGGCGAACTCGCCGGTCAGCTGGACAAGCGCCTGATGGACATCGATCCGCCGCTGCGCCTGCGCGCTATCGACCGTGTCGATGCCGGCGATCATCTGGGCGCGGGCAAGGTCGAGCACCGCCCGCAACCGCTCGCGGTCCGGACGCGCGCCGATCGCTTCGGCGAGCCGCCCGCGGTCGATGAAATTGGGGTCTCCATCCGCCATGATGGCGCGCATGACCGCTGCCGGTTCGCCCAGATCCAACGCCAGAAACGCCAGCGCTGCACCAGGCGCGCCATTGGCCGCTGCCACCGCCGCGTCGCGTTCGGCAGGGTCCAGGCCGGGCTGCCGCTCGTCGAGCAGCCGGGCGATCTCCGCATCGGGCAAGGCGGGAAACCGCAGGGTCCGGCACCGTGAGCGGATAGTCGGTAGCAGACGCGCGGGGCTGTGGCTGATCAGAATGAAATAGGTGCCCCGCGGCGGCTCCTCGAGGCTCTTGAGCAGCGCATTGGCGGCATTGCGTTCCAGATCGTCGGCCGGATCGATGATGATCACCCGGCGATCGCCCAGGGTCGGTCGCGTGTTAAGGCGCTCCTGCATCGCGCGTATCTGCGCGATGCGGATGCTGCGCGCCTTGTCAAAGGGCTTGCCGTCGGCGCGCTTGCGGTCTTCGGCATCGTCCTTGGGCGGATGGGTGATGTAGTGGATGTCGGGATGCGAGCCCTCCCCCGCCCCCGCGCCGACCAGCGCGCGCGCGGCATTCTCGGCGAAGCCGGATTTGCCCAGCCCCGCCTTGCCGGTGAACAGCCAGGCGTGATGCAGCCGGTCGCCGGACAGTGCGCTTTGCCATTCGCGGCGCGGCTCCTCATGGCCCCTCAGCACGGCTCCAACCCCGCCAGCAGCGGCATCATCGCGGCCAGCACGCGCTGATGCACCTCGTCCACCGCGCCGTTGCCGTCAATCAAGGCATAGCGGCGGGGCTCCTGCCGGGCGAATTCGCCGAAAGCGCGGTTGACCGCTTCGTGGTAGCTGGCGGCGCGACCACCGATGGCGTCCGAGGCGGTACCGTCACGTTCCACAAGGCGCCTTGCAGCATCTCCGGCAGGAACCGCCATCACCAGCACCAGA
>JAJXVK010000039.1 GCA_021782155.1 Pseudomonadota bacterium | reverse complement strand
GATCGAATCCGCGCGCGACAAGGCGCAGTCCGCCGAGGCGGGGCTGGCCGACGCGCAGGTTTCGCTCTCGGCCGAAGTGGCGCGCGCCTATGTCGCGCTGCGCGCGCGGCAGGCGGCGGAGGACCTTCTGGGCCAGCAGCTCGAGATCGATCGCAAGCTCGCCGGACTCGCCGCGCAGCGCTTTGCGCAAGGTACGGTTCCGCGCCAAATGGTGGACGAGGCGGAAGCCCGACGCGCACAGAGCGAGGGCGACCTCGCCGGCGCGAAAGCCGACGTGCAGGTCCTGAAGGACCAGCTCGCCGTGCTGACCGGGCAGGAACCCGGCGCGCTCGATACGGCACTCGCGCAATCCGAACCGGTGCCCCTGCCCCCGGCGGACGTCGCAGTGGGCGATCCCGCCCGGCTCATCGCCAACCGTCCCGACATCCGCATCGCCGAACGCCAGCTTGCCGCGGCCAATGCCGAGATCGGCGCGCAAATGGCCGAGGGTCTGCCCAAGATCAGCTTCATGGGCCTGCTCGGTCTCGGCGGGAGCAAGCTCGGCGACGTGCTCGATCCCGGCACGCTGCTGGGGATTGCCTTGCCGCGCCTGACCTGGTCATTGTTCGATGGCGGACGCAACAAGGCGCAGGTCGAGGCGAAGAAGGGCGCGTTCGCCGAAGCCGAAGCGAACTATCGCCAGGCCGTGCTCGGCGCGCTGCAGGACGCCGAGAATTCCCTGACCCGCTTCGGCAGCGGGCGAATAGGCTTTGCAAAGGCGCTCGAGGCCCGACAACAGGCGAGCCACGCTGCCGGCCTCCAGCACCAACGCGCCGCGGCCGGCACCATCGGACTGGGCGATGCGCTCGGTGCTGACCGGGAGGCGCTCCAGGCGCGGCTGGGCGCGGTTCAGGCGCGCGCCGGACTGACCACCGGCTACATTGCGGTGGCGAAGGCGCTCGGGCTGGGCTGGACGCCGAAGGAACCTGCATCGTGACCGCACTGCCCTCCTCTGGCCGGCTGTGTGGCCGGCGCGGCCGGCCCAGCGCGGCCGAGGCCGAACGCCTTTCCGACCACATTCTCGACACCGGCTGGCGGATGTTGCTCGAAGGCGGCTTCGAAAGCTTTTCGTTCGAGCGCCTCGCGCGCGCCGCACGGACCGGCAAGCCCACGATCTATTCGCGCTTCGGCGACAAGCGCGGCTTCCTGCGCTCGCTGCTCGAACGCCGCAATCTGGAGCGTACCAAGAAGATTCGCGCCATGGGGCGCGACCTGCCGTTCGAACAGGCGCTTTGCGTGCAGGCGAGCCATGTCCTCGACATGCTGTTCTCCGACGAAGGTGTCTTGTTCGAACGGCTGGTCGACTGGATCGACGAGGAACCGGGCGGCGATGGCCCTACCGCGCGCGGCGCCGCCTATGACAATGCGATCGCCTCGATCCGCGCGATGCTCGCGGAAGGGGTGTCGCATGGCGAGGCCCGCTTCGACGACATCGAAGAAGCGGCGGTGTTCTGGCTCGAGGCGATGCTCGGCCACGCGCGTCTCGCCAAGAGCCAAGGCACTCCGGATCACGCCGACAACGAACGCTGGGCACGCATCCACACCCAGCGTTTCCTGCGCGCCTTCGCGCAAGCATAAGTCTGGCGCGCCGCCGCCAATCGGCTAGACGAAGCGGATGAACGGCGGTCAGACCAACTCGCTCCTGCACGACGGATTCCTCCTGCTGGGAACCGCGCTGGCCTTCGTGCTGCTGTTCCGCCGGCTCGGCCTTGGCGCGACGCTGGGCTACCTGCTCGCGGGCGCGCTGGTCGGGCCCCAAGCGCTGGGTCTCGTCGCCAATCCCGAACAGAAGATCGGCATCGCCGAGCTGGGCATCACGCTGCTGCTGTTTGTCGTCGGACTCGAGTTGAATCCCGCGCGGCTGTGGCGGATGAAGCGCGACATCTTCGGTCTGGGGCTTTTGCAAGTTGCCGCCTGCGGGCTGGCCATCGCCGGGGTGACCTGGCTGGTGGTGGGATTCTCGCCCGAGGCCTCGCTGGCGCTGGGCCTGCCTTTGGCGCTGTCCTCCACCGCGCAGGTGCTGCCGATGCTGCGTTCATCCGGCCGGCTGCGCACCCCGTTCGGGGAGCGCGCCTTCGCCATCCTGCTTTTCCAGGACCTGTCAATCATCCCGCTGATCACGATCATCGCCGCGATGAGCCGCAACCCGGCCGACGCGGGCGGGCCGCCGGGATGGCTGCTGGTGCTCTACACGTTTGGCGCGATTGTTGGCCTGATCGCCGCCGGACGCTTCCTGATCCGCCCGCTGTTCCGCCTGATCGGCAACATGGGCGAGCGCGAGATGTTCGTTGTCGCGGCGCTGTTCACGGTGATCGCGTCCGCCGCGCTGATGGAGGCGCTGGGCCTGTCGACCGCGCTGGGCGCGTTCATTGCCGGGGTGATGCTGGCCGATTCGCCCTATCGCCACGAGCTCGAGGCCGACGTCGAACCATTCCGCTCGATCCTGCTCGGGCTGTTCTTCCTTGCCGTGGGCATGATGCTCGACCTCCACGCCATTGCCGAACGGCCGCTGTTCGTGCTCGGCATCGCGCTGATCCTGATCAGCGTGAAGAGCGTGGTGATCCTCGCCATCGGCATGGCTTTCGGGATGAACTGGCGCAGCGCGCTGGCGCTGGGGCTGCTGATGAGCCAGGGCGGCGAGTTCGGCTTCGTGCTGTTTAGCCAGGCGCAGAACGCCTACCTGATCGCGCCCGAGGCGGCGAGCCTGTTCGGCGCGGTGGTCACGCTGTCGATGGCCAGCACGCCCTTCCTGATGAAACTGACGCGCCGCATCAGGGAAGCGCCGGTCGCGCGCGGGGAAGAACGCGAAGGCCCCTCGCCCGACGGCGCGAATGCGCTGGTGGTCGGCTATGGCCGCTTCGGTCAGACCGTGGCGCAGATGCTGCTCGCAAGCGACATACCCGTCACGTTGATCGACACAGATATCGAGATGATCGACGTCGCGGGCAGCTTCGGCGCCAAGGTCTATTTCGGCGACGGTACCAGGCTCGACCTGCTTCGCCAGGCCGGCGCGGCCGAAGCGGAACTGATCCTGTTCTGCATTGACCGCGACCAGGTGCATCCCGACCTGCTCGAAGCGATCCATGAAGCCTTTCCGCAGGCTGCGGTCTACGTCCGCACCTTCGACCGGCGCGGCGTGATCCGCCTCAAGAGCGCGCCGCACGACGGGCTGGTGCGCGAGGTCATGGAATCGGCCGTGCGGATGGCGCGGCTAGCGCTCGAAGGGCTCGGCGTGGCGCTCGAGCAGATCGACCGGGCCGAGGACACCTATCGCGCGCATGACCGCGAGCGGCTGCGCAAGCAGGTCGAGACCGGCGACCTCCAGGCCGCGCGCGACCACATCCTGACGCACCGAGAAAGCCCTGGATCGGAGACCGGCGACTGAGGGTGGAACCCGTCCGCGACGTCCTGCTCGAGGCTGGACAAGCCTTTCCTGTTGCGCCAGCACGAGCCACAAGGCCGCCCCAATCGTTGGACACAATCGGAATGGCGAACCGTAACGCGGCGCCGAGCAGGGGATGACCAGGAAGTTGCCGCTTACGTGCTGAAACGGATCGACATCTATCTGCTGCGCCAGGAACTGACCGGCTTTGTCGCGACGATCGGCATCGTCGTGATCCTGCTCAGCCTGGAGAACAGCCAGCGGCTGTGGGACTTCGTGTCCGGCACCGACGCGCCGGGCCTGCTGATGCTGCGCATGATGGGATCGCTGGTGCCCGAATATATCGGCGTCGGCCTGCCCATCGCCAGCTTCCTCGCCCCGGCGCTGGCGATCCGGAGTCTTGCGCGCAAGGGCGAATGGCAGGTCCTCTCGGCCACCGGCCTGTCGCCCTGGCGGATCATGCGCGCGCCGATGCTGCTCGCGCTGGCTGCCGCCTCGCTGCAACTGGCGATCCGGCTCGACATCGAGCCGCTGGGCGAACGCTCGCTCGACGACATCGGCCACAGCATCCGTGACGGCGTGTTCGGCATGCCGATCAACCTCGACGAGTTCATCGAGGTCGACGAGCGAACCGCAGTGTACCTGACGCCCGGCGCATCGCATGGGGTAACCGGCAGCATTTTCGTGCGACGCGGCGGCGATGTGTTCACCGCGCGCAGCGCGACCGCGTCGCGCGACGCAACGGGCCGGGTCAATATGGAGCTTTTCGACGGCCAGCAACTGCTCCGCCAGGGCGACGATCGCTACGCGATCCTCACGTTCAACACCTATCACCTGTCGATCGACACCAAGCCCACACCGCGCGCCAAGCTTTCGCCGCCCCAGCAACTTGACCGGATGGGCACCGTCGCACTCACGCGCGAAGCGCGACGCAACGTGGCCGAGGACGTGGCCGGCCGGCCTGCGCTGTCCGCGCTGATGGCCCGCATCTCGAGCGCGGTGTTCTGCCTGATTCTGCCGTGGCTCGCCTTCGTGCTGGCGCTGCCGCCACGACGCGGCGCGGGCGGCGCGGGGCTCGCGATCGGCATCGGGCTGATTGTCCTGTTCCTGCGCACCGCGTACCTTGTCGAGACCGGCGGCAGCGATCATCCGCTGCTGGCCGCCGCGGGGCACATGGCGCTGTGGCTGGCGGGCACGTTCGCATTGGTCCGCTATGGCATCACCCACGAAGACGGCGCGATCGACCGGGCCCTGGGCAGCGTCGGCAAGGAGATCGTCAAGCTCGTGCCTTGGCGCAAGCGCGCCCTGCCTGGGGAAACGGCACAGGTCCCGGCCGCAAGCGCCACTGAGAGCCTGCCCCACAGCCTCTGATACATGGCCCTAGGCGACGTCGGCGAACCCGCCGCGCGCGGCTTCATAGTCCGCGAAAAGCGCGACGAAATGGTCGCGCATGGTCGCCTGCGGCGCAGGGACGCGTTCTTGCGGCTTTGTCGGCAACCCGGCCAGCAACTGGCCGATCGCACGCGCGGCCGACACCGCGCTGGCCGATCGATAGGTCACCCCGGCGCCGTCGCGCGCATGGTCCGCAGCGCCGCCGCGGTCGGGCACGATCACCGGCACTGCGCTGGCGCGCGCCTCGGCGGCGGCCATGCAGAACGTCTCCGCCTCGCAGCCGTGGATCAGCGCGTCGGCGCTCGCCAGGATCGTGGCGAAGCGCTGGCGGTCGCGCTCGGGCTCGAGCACCCGGATGTGCGGGTTGCCGCCGATGTGGCGCAGGATACGGTCGCGCTGCTTGCCAGCGCCGAGCAGGACGAGCCCGATCGGGCTCTGCGCGCTCGCCGCGGTGACCGCGTCGACCACCATCGGCCAGCGCTTTTCCGCCGAAAGACGTCCGATGCCGAGCAGCAGATGCGCGTCCTCGGCCAAATCGCAGCGTTCGAGCAGCGCACGACGGACATCGGCGTTGCGGTTGGCCGGCGAGAATACACCCTCCTGCACGCCCATCGGGTGCAGCACTGTATTGGCGACGCCGCCGGCGGCAAGCCGGTCGCGCAGTTCGCGGCTGGCGCAGACCACGCGGTCGTACGAATTGCCGAGCCTGCGCAAATGCTCCCAGAACCCGTCGAAGCGGCGATCGATATGCTCGCGCTTCATCAGCGGCTCGAGATAGCGGTAGGCGTAGGCCGACAGCGGGTCGGCATGCATGACCAGTGCGCGCGGCACCTGCGGCTGCCACGCCTCGACCATCGACGCACTGCGCCAGGGCGAGGAGACCTCGACGAAGTCGGGCGCAATCTCGTCGAGCGCGCGGTGCAGCGCGGACTGGTCGTTGAAGTACCAGTAGCGGCGGTCAACCGGCAGGCGCGGCGCGGTGATCGTCACTGTTCGCGCATGCGGGCCATGCACGATCGTCTCGTTGCGATCGCCCGGCGCAAGGATCACGATCTCGTGCCCCAGTTCCGGTCCGAGCCCTATCTTCTGGTCAATGTATGTCTTTACCCCTCCGCCCTGCGGCGAGTGGAAAGCGCAGACATCGACAATGCGCACGACCGCGCCTTACCTGTCCTGCTTGAGCGGCGCGACGCCGAGGCCGTGGCGGTAGTTCATCACCACGGTCAGCCGCGTGAGGCCGGCGCCCGCGATCACCCGCGCCTTCTCGGCCTTGGGCTTGCTCCAGCCGAGCCTGGGATTGCCTGAAAAGCCGATCCCGTCGACCGTCCAGCCGAAGCGGCGGTTGCCGTCGCGATCGTGGAGCACCGAGACGCTGTAGGCTCCCGGCCCCGGGATGCGCGCGCAGAGCACGACCGGGTCGGTCGCCGGCACGGGAACTTCCACGCGGCGGAAGGTCTTGCCCTCGTTGATCAGGACATTGTCGTCCTGGAGGAAGTCCTTGTCGTTCGAAGGATAGACCTCGAGCTTGATGTTTCCCCGCCGGTCCTTGAGCCCGGCCACCGTCACCAGCAGCGCCGGGCCGGTCTCGCCAGGACGGCACTTCGCCTCGGCTTTGCCCAGGTCGGGGCTCGAAGGGACATTAGCCGCCACCAGCAGCGGCACGATCGGTATCAGGACTGCGTATTTGTTCACTTCGTCTTTCCCGCCTCCGCGAGGTCGACCAGCGCGAGTGTCGCGCCGACGACCAGGTGAGTCACCAGCAGCACCAGCGCCATCATGGCGAAGAGGCTGGCGATTTCCACATCGTGACCGAGCAGGAACACCGCCAGCCCGGCAAACACGACATCCTTGTTCGGCAGGAGCGGGAGGCGGGAAATCAGCAGGCGCAGGGTCGCCATGACCAGCCACATGCCGATCGCCACGTCGGGAAGCACCAGGTGCCACATCAACGCCGCCAGCCCCAGCGTCGCCAGGATACGCGCAGAATGCACCGCGGTGATGAACCACAGCTGATCCAGGGGCAGCGAAAACAGGCGGCGACGGAACAGGAAAATCGCGAACGAGGTGACGAGGACGATGCCCAGCGACATGAACGCCGTCTTCATCTCGACGCCCACGATCCCCGCCGAAACCAGCGGCCATGCCAGCGCCAGCATGATCAGCGTAGCGATGTTGCCGGTGAGCGCGGACAGGATCGTCACGTCCTTGATCGCCCCGAATGGAGCGGCGGCGAGCGTCTGGCGGCTGCGCACCCAGGCATAGAACTGTGCTTCGCCGAGGTAGCCGAGGAGCAGCTCGTTCGACACGAGCTTGCGCAGCAGCGCGGCGATCGCCGCGAAGGGAATGTGCCACAGCTTGCGGTAGATGACCCATTCGCTGACCGGGCCGGCAAGGTAATAGCCGGCGAACACCACCCAGAATGCGGGATGGCGCGGGATCATGCCCAGGATCTCATGGAAGTTCATCTGGCGGAACTGCAGCGCCACCATCACCAGCAAGGCCACCGAGACGAGCGCACTGAAAATCCCCGCGAACCGCGGAGTTTTCACTTCCTGCACTTCCGGCAACGGAATCGGCGCCGGCTGGGGGGCTTCGCCTGCGGCGAATTCGCCCTGGTACATCGATGACATGCCTTCCTGCATCACCTGAACTGCACGAGCGTCCGCGCCCTGTCCGGGCGCACCGCCTGAGCGAAGAATACGTTACGCTTCGAGATTGATCAGGCCCTTGCCCTTCACGTTCCCGACCATACCATTGGCCCCCGATTGCTCTGTGGCCGATTCGAACAGCGCGCGATAGCGAGGCGCAGCCTGCGCTATGGTGAACGAAGCTGCCGTGGCACGGGCGTCATCGACCGGCAAGGAAAATGTCGCGATCCGCCCCAGGGCATCGGCCAGTGCCGCTTCGTCCCCGACGGGCACGAGCAATCCGAAACGGCCATCTTCCAGCAGTTCGCGCATCGAGACGCTGCATTCGGTCGTTGCGACCGGCAACCCCGCCGCCAGCGCCTCGATCACCACCGCGGGCACGCCTTCATAGTCCGAGGACATGACGTAGGCGGTTGCGCTCTCGAGCCAGGGCGTGATGTCGGCGATGTGCCCAGGCAGCTTCAGCCGCGCGGATATGCCCAGCCTGGCCGCCAGCTTCTCGAGCTCGCGCCGCCCTGCCCCCTCACCCAGAATGACGAGTTCGGCATCCGGCGGAGCGCCGCGCGCGAAGGCGCGCAGCAGCAGCGGGAAGTTCTTCTGCCCGGCAAGCCGCCCCACCGCGACGTAACGCGGCGGCCCGGCGCGCGGAGCGCCGCGGTCGATCGCGGCGAGGCGCTCGAACTGCCCTTGCGCCAGCGACGGGTCTTTCACGATCGCCACCGCTTCCGGCGCGATCGCCATCGCTTCGGCTATCTCGGCGCGCATCGGCTCGGCCATGCCGACGTTGCGCGCGAACACATGGCCCTGCACGCGCAGCCAGAAGCGATAGAACGGGCGGCCCAGCGCGGGCATGTCGGAGCGCGCAAGGTCGTTGCTGACCTTGGCGACGACCGGCGGGCAATGCCGCCCGAGCAGGATCTTCATCGCCACCGCCACCACGGCGTAGGTGTTGCCCGAGCAGAAGATCACGTCGGCCTTGTTGTGCTTCAGATAGCGCCACAGCGACCAGATCATCCAGATCGTCTCCCACAGCGCGGTGGGAACCGGATTGGGCCGCATGACCTGCGGCAACCCCTCGACCATTCCGATCATCGCCCCGTCGCGGCGGCCGAGCACGATCATCGGCTCGTCGCCCGCGGCGAGCCAGGCATGCGCCAGCCCGAGCGCGACGCGCTCGACCCCGCCGGGCTCGCCCGAATGAATCGGTATCGCGATCCGCAATGGCGTGCTCATGCCAGCAGCTCGGCATAGCGGCCCGCGCGGCGGCGGCGGGCGAAGGCGGCATATGTCCTGTCGATGCTGTCGAGCAGCGCGGGTACGGTCGTGTCGCCGGGATGCACCGCGACGCGTACCACGTCGAGCGGGTGCAGCGCCTTCCTCGCCAGCGAGGAGAAGAACAGCGAGCTCGCCTGACGCGGCTTGCTGCGGCTGGCCCAGGTGATCACCGGCCCCTTCGCGAGCACTTCGCCGCTGCCCGGCCTCCAGACCTTCATGTGGTCCTCCGCGAGCGCGAAGCTGCTCTCGTCCAATGCCTCCATCGCGCCGGGGCCATAGAGCCAGGCGGGGGCGATGAAGCCCGCCGCGCTGCGCCCGATCGCGTCTTCCACCAGCGCGCGTCCGTCGCGCATGCGCTGCGCGGCGACCTCGCGCGACAGGCCGAGGAACTCGCCTTCGCCCGCGGTCATGTGCCTGGCCTTGAAGCTGGCGAGCCCGTCATGCTCGGACAGGTCCTTGTGGAACCAGCCGTGGACGAACATCTCCACGCCCATGTCGGCCCACTCGCGAAGCCGGCGGCGGAACGCGGGCGCTTCGGCCAGCGGCGCCTCGCCCCAGTGGTCGGGCACGACAAGCATCGCGAAGTTGGGGCCGCCGAGCAGGCGCGAGAGGCGTTCGGCCAGCAGATCCACCTCGCGCTCGAAGCGCGGCCCCACGTCGTGGATCGAGGCAAGCAGCAGCTTGCCGCGACCGGCGCGCGAGGAACTGGAGGGTGCGGAAGCGGTCATCATGGCGTGGTTCGGCAAGCGGCTGGAGCTGAGCGCCCCTTACACGCCAATCGCCGCGCAGGCCCGCAAAAACTTGCCCGGTCCGGGCCCGTCAGCAACCCTCGCCATGCATGCCGGGCTGGTAGATGTCGCACAGGGTGCGCAGCACGCGCACCGTGTCGTCATCCTCGATGCGGTAATAGACGCACTGCGCATCGCGGCGCGTGGTCAGCAGGCCCGCCTCGCGCAGCTTCGCGAGGTGCTGCGAAGTGGCCGATTGCGCCAGGCCGACATGCCCCGCAAGGTCCGAGACCGCGCACTCGCCTTCCATCAGCTTGCACAGGATCAAAAGGCGTTGTTCGTTGGCAAGCTGCTTGAGCAGCCGCGAAGCGCTCTTTGCGCTGTTGCGCAGGATTTCGATCTCGACGTCTTCCAGCATCGCATCCATCCGGTTGACTGACCCCTTCGTGCTTGAAAATCCGGGTGCGCCTAGACCATTAAGGCGAGGTTGTCATCCTGCCGTCGCATTCCCTCGACTTCGGCAGAATTAGCACCTTCGCATACTATCAGATGAAAAGCAAAGTCCGGCTAATATGGACAAATTTCCCGCTCGCCTGTTTCGCGGGCAAGCAAGCGGGCTGACGGCAAGTCGGAAAACGCCCCGACCACCCGCCAGGCCGCCGAAGTATCGGCAACCTCGCAATAGTCCGAGGGCGACAGCAGGCAGGCGATCCCCGCCGCCGCCGCCGCTTCGAGGCCGCTCCGCGAATCCTCGACCGCGAGGCAGTCCTGCGCGGCCAGCCCCATGCGTTCAAGCGCGAGGGTATAGGCCTCCGGATCGGGCTTCTTGGCGCGAACGTCCTCGCCGCAGACCAGAGTCTCGAACCATTCCGATCCGCCGAACGCCCGGTCGAGCAGGCTTGTCAGGTTGCCCCGGCTGGTCGTCGTCGCCACCGCGAGCCGGATATCCTGCCCGCGCGCGAAATCGATGAGTTCCCGTACCCCTTCGCGCAGCTCGACCGGCCCTTCGGCAATATGCTTCCGGTAAAGCGCGTTCTTCATCGCGTGGATCGCGGCGACGTTGATGCCGCCGGCCTCCGGACCCGCGAAGTGTCGGATACGCTCCTTGCCGCCGGTTACCTTGAGCAGCTCGCGATAGAGCGCGCGGTCCCAGTGCCAGTCGAGCCTGTGCGCGGCGAAAGCGGCGTTGAACGCCTGGCGGTGCCACTCCTCGGTCTCGGCGAGCGTGCCGTCGACGTCGAAGATGATCGCCTTCGGCCAGTCCATCAGGCGGCCGCGGCGCAGGTCCGCTCGATCAGCGCCACGACGTCGTGGAGACTGTCCACCAGCACGTCGGCATGGCGCGCGTCGGGGCGTTCGCTGCCATAGTCGCTGAGCACCGCTACCGCCGGGATTCCCGCCGCCCGCGCCGCCTGCATGTCGGGCATGCCGTCGCCCACCATCCACGCCTCGCCGGGCGCAACGCCGAGATAGGCGACCGCGGCGAGCAGCGGATCGGGCGCGGGCTTGCGCGGCAGCGGTCCGTCGCCGCCGAGCACCAGCGACATGCGGTGGACCACGCCGAACTTGCGCAGGATCGTGCGCGCCATTGCGGCGGGCTTGTTGGTCACGCAGGCGAGCGCGATGCCGCGCAAGGCGCAGGCCGCGATCAGCGCCTCGGTTCCCGCGATCAGTTCGGTCCGGTCGGTGAGCCCGGCTGCATAGCACGTCATCATCTCGTCCTGCGCCTTGGCCAGCGCTTCGCCCTCGAGCGGCGCGCCGACCGCCGCGAAGCCGCTTTCCACCAGCCGCCCGACGCCGTGCCCGACGCGCGCGCGCACCGAAGGCATGTCGAGCGGCGGCAGGCCGCGCCCGGCAAGCACCGCGTTGAGCGCCTGCGCGAGGTCGGGCGCGGAATCGATCAGCGTCCCGTCGAGATCGAGCAGCAGCGCGCGCGGGATCGGCAAAGGGCTCATGCCGTCTCCAGTTCGGCGGCGGCGACAGCTTCGCGGATCGCGGCAATGTTGGCGCGGTAGGCGTCCTCGTTACCGCCGCGAAACACGGCCGAGCCCGCGACCAGCGCGTCCGCGCCTGCCGCGCAGACTCGCGGCGCGGTGACCGGGTCGACGCCGCCATCGACCTCGACATGCACGGGCCGCTCGCCCAGCATCGCGCGGATGCGGCGGACCTTGTCGACCATCGCGGGGATGAACTTCTGCCCGCCGAAGCCGGGATTGACGCTCATCACCAGCACCAGGTCGACCTTGTCGAGCACGTATTCGAGCACGTTTTCGGGCGTCGAGGGATTGAGCGAGACGCCAGCCTTCCTTCCCAGCGAGCGGATCAGCTGGAGCGAGCGATCCAAGTGCTTCGAGGCTTCGGCGTGGACCGTGATGATATCCGCCCCCGCGTCGGCGAAGGCGGGGACGTAATCGTCGGGCCGCTCGATCATCAGGTGGCAATCGAAGGTCTTCGCGGTGTGCTGGCGCAGCGCCTTGATCACCGGCGGACCGAAGGTGAGGTTCGGGACATAGTGTCCGTCCATCACATCGAGGTGCATCCAGTCGGCGCCGGCGCGCTCGACCGCCTGAATCTCGTCGCGCAGGATCGAGAAGTCCGCCGAGAGCAGCGAAGGGGCGATGATCGGGGTCTTGGTCATGAGGCTGGCTCGCTATCGGGCTCTCCAAGCGTGAACACGCGGCTGGCGAGCAGGTCTTCGGCCCGGATCGTTGAGAGGTCCTCGGCGCTCACCGGCCCTTCGTTGCGGCTGAACAGCCGGTTCGCCTGCCTGAGCCGCGCGCGGTCGAGCGCGTTGCGGATCGATCGGGCGTTGGCGAAATGCGGCTGGGCGCGGCGCAGACCGGCATAGCGCAACAGCACCGCCTTCGCCTCTTCGTCGAGGTGATAGTTCTGCTGCGCCAGCATCACGTCGGCGATCCGCACCAGTTCCTCGTCCGAATAGTCGGGGAAGTCGATGTGGTGCGCGATGCGCGAGCGGAAGCCGGGGTTGCTCGAAAAGAAGGTGTCCATCCGGTCGCCATAGCCGGCGAGAATCACCACCAGGTCGTCGCGGTTGTTCTCCATCACCTGGAGCAGGATCTCGATCGCCTCCTGACCGTAGTCGCGTTCGTTCTCGGGCCGGTAGAGGTAATAGGCCTCGTCGATGAACAGCACGCCGCCCATCGCCTTCTTGAGCACTTCCCTGGTCTTGGGTGCGGTGTGGCCGATGTACTGGCCGACAAGGTCGTCGCGCGTCACGCTGACGAGGTGCCCCTTGCGGACATAGCCGAGCCGGTGAAGCAGCTCGGCCATCTTGAGCGCCACCGTCGTCTTGCCGGTGCCGGGGTTGCCGGTGAAGCTCATGTGCAGCGTCGGCGCTTCGGTCGCGAGCCCCATGTCGCGGCGCGCGCGGTCAACCAGCAGCAGCGCAACCATTTCGCGGATGCGCTGCTTGACCGGCGCAAGGCCGATCATGGTCTCGTCGATCTCCTTGAGCACGTCCTTGACGCCGCTGTCCTCGAACACCGCGGCAAGATCGACCGACTGCGGCGGGGCCGGATCGGTGGTCTGCGGCTGTTCTTCGGCTGTCATCGTATCGTCCATGACCGGTAATCCTCGGCGCGGGGTCGGAGCGGCGGCGTGAGAGGAGGAGAGACCGCCGCTCCTCCCACCGGAAGTCAGGTGTAACGCTGTCCTTCCGGCTCGCGCACCGCGTAGCTCTCGATAGTATAACGGATCGAACGTCCGTTGACCTCCTGGCGCGACAGGCGGAAGCCAGGTTCGTTGGGCGGACGGTGAACGATAAAGCTCATCCGCACCGTCTCGAACCCGCGTTCGGAGTGGAACGCAACAAGGCGGATATAGTGGCCGGGATTGGCGGCGCGGCACTCGTCGAGCTCGATCATCACGCCCTTGGCGTCCCGCAGGTCGAACATGGGATTGCCCCACATCTCCCAATAGGTGTTGCGCGGGTGCGGATCGTCGGTGAACTCGATCCCGACCGCCCAGTCGTTGCGCAGGCAATATTCGACCTGCGCGGTGATCTGTTCGTCGGTGAGGTCGGGCAGGAACGAAAAGCAGCCCTGGGTGATACGCATGTGCGGTCTCCTCGTTTGGCGGTCAGGCGACACTGGGCGTCGGCACGAAGTCCGACGTGTCGGTCGAGGCGTAGTTGAAGGTGATCGAGCCCCAGGTATCGAGCGCGGCTTCGAGCGGCTTGCACCACCTGGCAGCGTCACGCAGGATCTGCGGGCCTTCCTCGGCGATGTTGCGGCCCTCGTTGCGGGCGAGGATCATCGCTTCGAGCGCGACGCGGTTGGCGATGGCACCGGACTGGATGCCCATCGGGTGGCCGATCGTGCCGCCGCCGAACTGAAGCACCACATCGTCGCCGAAAAGATCGATCAGCTGGTGCATCTGGCCGGCATGGATGCCGCCCGAAGCCACCGGCATGACCTTGAGCGTATCGGCCCAGTCCTGTTCGAAGAAGATGCCGCGCGGCAGGTCAACCTCGTTTTTCAGTTCGCGGCAAACGTTGTAGTAGCCCTGGACCGTCAGCGGATCGCCCTCCAGCTTTCCCACCGCGGTACCGGTGTGCAGGTGGTCGACCCCCGCCAGTCGCAGCCACTTGGCGATCACGCGGAAGCTGATGCCGTGGTTCTTCTGGCGCGTGTAGGTGCCGTGGCCCGCGCGGTGCATGTGCAGGATCATGTCGTTCTGGCGGCACCATTCGGAGATCGACTGGATCGCGGTCCAGCCGATGATCAGGTCGACCATGACGATGACCGAACCCAGTTCCCTGGCGAACTCGGCGCGTCGGTACATCTCTTCCATCGTGCCGGCGGTGATATTGAGATAGTGCCCCTTGACC
This sequence comes from Pseudomonadota bacterium, assembly GCA_021782155.1. Taxonomy (GTDB): domain Bacteria; phylum Pseudomonadota; class Alphaproteobacteria; order Sphingomonadales; family Sphingomonadaceae; genus Novosphingobium. Next base: position 1,348 of record JAJXVK010000039.1, on the reverse strand, counting down.
TCGCCGGTCTGCGCGCTCGCCTTGTTCACGGCGTCCATGCAGTAGAGAAAGCGGTCTCGGTAGTGCATGAAGGCCTGCGAGTTGATGTTCTCGTCGTCCTTCATGAAGTCGAGCCCGCCCTTGAGCCCTTCATAGACCACGCGGCCATAGTTCTTGCCCGACAGGCCGAGCTTGGGCTTGGTCGTCGCGCCGAGCAGCGGGCGGCCGAACTTGTCGAGGCGCTCGCGCTCCACCACGATGCCGGTCGGCGGGCCCTTGAAGGTCTTCACGTAGGCGACCGGAAAGCGCATGTCCTCGAGACGCGCAGCCTTCAATGGCTTGAACGAGAACACGTTGCCGATGATCGAGGCGGTGAGGTTCGCGATCGAACCCGGCTCGAACAGGATCAGGTCGTAGGCGACGTAGCAGAAGTACTGCCCCGGCGTGCCCGGCACCGGATCGACGCGGTAGGCCTTCGCGCGGTACTGGTCGCAGGCGGTGAGCCGATCGGTCCACACCACGGTCCAGGTCGCGGTCGAGCTTTCGCCGGCGACCGCCGCAGCGGCCTCGATCGGGTCGACGCCCTCCTGCGGGGTGATGCGGAACAGCGCGAGGAGGTCGGTCTCCCTGGGCTCGTAATCGCCGTCCCAGTAGCCCATCTGCGCATACTTGAGGACGCCAGCCTTGTAGCGTTCCTTGCCCTTGATCTCGGTTGCGGTATCGGCGGTCATCTTGGTGTCCTTTCCTAGGGACATGGTATTCCTGGAGGGTCGGTTCAGGCGGCGTCGGCCGTGGCCGGGGCGGGCTTGAGCACACCGGCGGCGTAGCGCTTGGCCATGTCGGCCATCGAAACGGGCTTGATCCGGCTGGCGTTGCCGGCGGTGCCGAACGCCTCGAAGCGGTCGCGCACGAGTTGGCGCATCGCGTCCATCGCCGGCTTGAGGAACTTGCGCGGATCGAACTCCGCCGGGTTCTCCATCGCCACCTTGCGGAACTGGCCGGTCATCGCCATGCGGCAGTCGGTGTCGATGTTGACCTTGCGCACACCGTGCCGGATGCCGCGCACGATCTCATCGACGGGGACACCGAAGGTCTGCGGCATTTCACCGCCGTACCGGTTGATGATGTCCTGCAGCTCCTGCGGCACCGACGACGAGCCGTGCATCACCAGGTGCACGCCCGGCAGCTTGCGGTTGATCGCCTCGATCACGCCCATCGCCAGGATGTCGCCATCGGGCTTGCGGCTGAACTTGTAGGCGCCGTGCGAGGTGCCGCAGGCGATCGCCAGTGCGTCGACCCCGGTGCGCAGCACGAAGTCCACCGCCTGGTCGGGATCGGTGAGCAGCTGCGAATGGTCGAGCACGCCTTC
>JAJXVK010000247.1 GCA_021782155.1 Pseudomonadota bacterium | reverse complement strand
TTGCTTCCTCATAGAACCGGTTGGCCTGGCCGGGCAGCTTGATCTCGCCGTGGAGCGGCTTGTCCGACACGCACAGCAATGTGCCGTAGGGCACGCGGAAGCGATAGCCCTGCGCGGCGATCGTCGCGCTCTCCATGTCGATCCCGACCGCGCGGCTGAGGCTCAGCCGCCGGGCCGAGTGCGTGTAGCGCAGCTCCCAATTGCGGTCGTCGGTGGTGACGACGGTGCCCGTGCGCATCCGCTTCTTGAGGTCCGCGCCGCCTTCGCCGCTGACCGTTTCGGCCGCCTGCTGAAGCGCGACCTGCACTTCGGCGATGGCGGGAATCGGAATTTCGGGCGGCAGGACGGGATCGAGCACGTGATCGTCGCGCAAGTAAGCGTGGGCGAGCACGTAGTCGCCGATCTTCTGGCTGGGGCGCAGCCCGCCGCAGTGGCCGATCATCAGCCATGCCTCGGGGCGCAGGACGGCGAGGTGGTCGCAGATCGTCTTGGCGTTCGACGGACCGACTCCGATGTTGACGATGCTGATCCCCGAGCGGTCATTTCCCACGAGGTGGTAGGCCGGCATCTGGTGGCGGCGCCAGGCGCTTTCGGCGACCAGCGTGCGCGCGGATTCGACCGGCGCGTCGATCCTGAGTCCGCCCGCGCCCGATAGCGCTTCATAGCCCTCGCGGCCGACCTGCTGCCCGGCCCAGTCGACGAATTCGTCGACGTAGCGGTGATAGTTGGTGAACAGGATGTAGCGCTGGAAATCCTCGGGCGCGGTGCCGGTGTAGTGCGCGAGGCGCGCAAGGCTGAAGTCGGTGCGCAGCCCGTCGAACAGCGACAGCGGCAGGTCCTCTCCCTCGCCGTGCAGTTCGTAGCCGTCGGCCAGCTCGTCGCCGATGTGCGCGAGTTCGGTGCTGGGGAAGTGCTCGGCGAGCTGTTGCGGGCTGACCGCGCCGATGCTGGCGCTGTAGGCGCCGTCGAGCACGTAGGAGAAGGGGATCTCCTGCCGCGACGCCGCCACATCGATCTCGACATCATAGTCGGCGAGGATTAGCGCGAGCTGCTCCTTCAAATAGTCGGCGAAGAGCCGCGGGCGGGTGACGGAAGACGCATAGGTTCCGGGCCGGTTGAGCCGGGCGAAGGCGCGCGTCGCCGCGGCGGGCTGGGTGCGGCCGCCGTAGGTGATGCGCAGCTCCGGATAGCAGTAACTGCCGTCACGGCGCCGCGCGGGCGGGGGGAGGGTGCCATCGTCGGCGAAAGCCGCGATGTCGGCGCGCAGCCGCGCCACGGCGCCATCGTAGATCGCCGTGAGCTGGCCGATGATATTTTCGGGTGTCTGCATCTCGGGCGGATAGCGCAGGGGCGTGTCCGTGGAAAGACATCGCGACAAAGCGTTGCCTGCAAACGCCGTTAATCCCGGCTGCTAACCCATTCTTAACCGCGCGGGTGTGTCCTCGACCAGTCAAGCCGAGGAGTTCCCCCGATGGCCATTCCGGCCCATTTCGAGCCCGTTCCGGGCTCGCTTGCCAACGATCGCGAACCGCGCCGCGCGCAGCGGCTCGAGGCGCTGGGCGCGACCGCCGACGACGAGGCGGCCGAGGTGCTGCTGCACAATATCTCGTCGGCCGGGCTGCTGCTCGAAACCGGCGCGAAGCTCGCCGCCGGCGAATATATCGAGGTCGACCTTCCGCTGGCCGGGGTTACCCCGGCCCGCGTCGTGTGGGCGAGCGACCGGCTGTTCGGCTGCGCGTTCGATGCGCCGCTCTCGCCGGCGGTGTTGAGCGCCGCGCAGCTGCGCAGCGTTGCCGCGGGCCAGGTCGCCTTCGCCGGCGACAGCGCCGCCGTGCGCGAGGGATCGTTCGGGGTGCGGCTCCGGCGCCTTCGCAAGGAACGGGGGTTCACGCTCGCCCAGATCGCCGCGGCGATGGGGGTCAGCAAGCCCACGGTCTGGGCGTGGGAGCAAGGCAAGGCGCACCCCGTCGAGAGCCGGCTCGACACGCTCGCCGAGGTGCTCGGCGTCGGGCTCGGCGAGCTCCAGGGCTCCGCCGGCGAAAACGCGCTGCGTGACTTCCTGGCGCGCAGCCGCGAACGAATCGCGCAGGCGGTCGGTACAACTCCCGACAAGATTCGCATCATGATCGAACTGTGATTTCGCGAGCTCGCGAAAAGTTCCCTCCACTTGCCGTCAGAATCCCTCTTCCCATCGCGGTATTTATCAATTAACACACTGATAAGTAATGATAAAATTAGCATGGTTAACTAACCCGGCTAATCGCATCGCTACGTGTCGCAAGGTGTTCAACAAGGGTCGCGAGGTCGATTTCCGGACAGGCACGAACAGCCTCACTGGCCGCTCGCAGCTCTTCGGGATGAGCCGCGGCGGGTGGGACTGCTCCGCCGCAGGGGGGAAGATGGAGCAATGGATGACGCCGCAGGAGGGCACGGCGCTCTACCTGCTGTTAAGGGACAGCGCGCAGGACATCGTGCTGCGTACCGACGGGGCAGGGGTGATCCTCGACGCGTCTCCGGGCTGCGAACGCTTCGGTCTGCCGCCAAAGGCCGAACTGGCCGGCCGGCACCTTTCCGACATCGCCACACCGGACAGCGTGACCGCGCTCAAGGCCAAGCTCGTCGCGGCGCTCGCCGGGCGCAACGATCCCGACTGGGCGGAATTCGCGGCTCGGACGGGCGACGGGCAGGAGCGCTGGTTCGAAATCCAATTGCGCGGGGTCCACGGCGGGTCGGGCGATGCACCGGGCGCGGTAGGCGTGATGCGCAACATCGACCAGCGGCTGCGCCACGAAGGCGAACTGTTCACCGCGGCGATGATCGACCCACTTACTGGCCTCACCAACCGGCGCGCCTTCGTCACAATGCTGGGGCACCTGTGCAAGGAAGGGCGCAGGGGCTGCCTTGCGCTGTTCGATGTAGACCACTTCCGGGCAATCAACCTGCGCCACGGCTACGCTGTGGGTGACGAGGTGCTGGTGGTCGTCGCCGAACTGGTGCGGGCGCTCACGCGGCGGCAGGACATAATTTCGCGGCTCGACGGCCCCCGCATCGGCGTGCTGTTGCCCGACGCCAGCGCCGGGCGCGCCCAAGCGATCTGCGCGCGGATCGTGGGCACGCTGTCCGAAGTGCAGCAGCAGGGAAGGGCGAACGGCTTCTCGGTCACCGCCAGCGCCGGGGCGGCGCCGATCCTCGCCAGCCTCGACGAGACGATCAATCGCGCCGAGCTGGCGCTGGCGATGGCCAAGGCGCGCGGGCGCAACCGGCTGGAGATGGACAGCGCCGACGGCGCGCGACGCTGGCGGTAGAGCTGGAGCTGGAACTCTAAATCGACTTCGCCAGTT
>JAJXVK010000246.1 GCA_021782155.1 Pseudomonadota bacterium | reverse complement strand
GCCCGCGCGGGTGGCGAGCAGCACGTCGTCGCTGGAATCGAGCAGCGCGACGCCGATCAGGCGGTCCTCGCTATCCTCGTCGAAGCGCATCGCGAACTTGCCGTTGGAGGGCACGTTGGCGAAGGCGTCCATGCTGTTGCGGCGCACGCTGCCCTTCGCGGTGGCGAAGACCACCGAGAGAGCGCCCCATTCGGCCTCGTCCTCGGGCAGCGGCAGCACGGTGGCGATCGTCTCGCCCTGGTCGAGCGCGGGGAGCATGTTGACCACCGGCCGCCCGCGCGTCGCGGCGCCGCCTTCGGGCAGGCGCCAGACCTTGAGGCGATAGACCTTGCCTGCGGTCGAGAAGAACAGCACCGGCGTGTGGGTGGAGGCGACGAACATCGTGCCCACCGCGTCCTCGTCCTTGGTCGCCATGCCGGCGCGGCCCTTGCCGCCGCGGTTCTGCGCGCGGAAGGTGGAGAGCGGGGTGCGCTTGATGTAGCCGTCGAGCGTGATGGTCACGACCATGTCCTCGCGCTCGATCAGGTCCTCGTCCTCGATGCCGTCGGCGGCGGGGGCGATTTCCGATAGTCGCGGGGTGGCGAACAGGTCGCGCACTTCGATCAGTTCGGCCTTGAGCACTTCGTAGAGCTTCTGCCGGTCGGCGAGGATCGCGAGGTATTCCTCGATCGCGCGGGCAAGCCCTTCGAGCTCGTCGCCGATCTCGTCGCGGCCCAGCGCGGTCAGGCGGTGGAGGCGCAGGTCGAGGATCGCCTTCACCTGGATTTCGGACAGGCGATATACGCCGCCCGCCTGCTCGGCGTTGAGGTCGATCGCTTCGACGAGCCGGATGTACTGGGCGATCTCGCCCACCGGCCATTCGCGCGCCAGCAGCCGTTCGCGCGCGACTGCCGGGTTGCCCGAGCCGCGGATGATCGCCACGACCTCGTCGAGGTTGGTGACGGCGATGACGAGGCCGAGCAAGATGTGTGCCCGGTCGCGCGCCTTGTTCAGTTCGAACTTGGTGCGCCGGGTGATCACTTCCTCGCGGAAGCGCACGAAGGACTCGATGATGTCCTTGAGCGTCAGGATTTCCGGGCGGCCGCCGCGGATCGCCAGCATGTTCGCGGCGAAGTTCGACTGCGCGGGCGTGTTGCGCCACAGCTGGTTGAGCACGACTTCGGGCGACGCGTCGCGCTTGAGGTCGATGACCACGCGCACGCCTTCGCGGTTCGATTCGTCGCGGATGTCCGAGATACCATCGATCCGGGGCGGCTCGCTGCCCTGCTTCTTGGCCGCATCGGCGATCTTCTCGACCAGGCTGTTCTTGCCGACCTGGTAGGGAATTGAGGTCAGCACGATCGAGCGCCGGTCGCCGCGGCCTTCCTCGATCACGTGGCGCGCGCGCATGATGATCGAGCCGCGGCCCTCGGTATAGGCCTTGCGCGCGCCCGACTGACCCAGGATCAGCGGCGCGGTAGGGAAGTCGGGACCCGGGATGATATCCATCAGGTCCTCGAGGCTGATCAGCGGGTTCGCGATCCACGCGAGGCAGCCGTCGATCACTTCGCCGAGGTTGTGCGGCGGGATGTTGGTCGCCATGCCGACCGCGATACCGCCCGCGCCGTTGACCAGCAGGTTGGGGAAGCGCGCCGGCAGCACGGTCGGCTCGGAGCGCGAGCCGTCGTAGTTGTCGGCGAAGTCGACGGTGTCCTTTTCGAGGTCGTCGAGCAGGTAGTTGGCGACCTTGGCGAGGCGCGCTTCGGTATAGCGCATCGAGGCCGGCGGATCGGGGTCCATCGAACCGAAGTTGCCCTGGCCGTCGATCAGCGGCAGCCGCATCGACCAGTTCTGGGTCATGCGCGCCAGCGCGTCGTAGATCGCGCTGTCGCCGTGCGGGTGGTAGTTACCCATCACGTCGCCGACGATCTTGGCGCTCTTGCGATAAGGCCGGCCCGCGACGAAGCCGCCTTCCTGGCTGGCGAAGAGGATGCGCCGGTGGACCGGCTTCAACCCGTCGCGCACGTCGGGCAGCGCGCGGGAGACGATCACGCTCATCGCGTAATCGAGGTAGCTGGTCTTCATCTCATCGACGATGTCGATCCGCTGGAACTCGGGATCTGCGCCGGGGGCGGTGGGGTCGATGTTGTCGTTCTCGTCGCTCACTACGGTGGCTTTTTCGCTCTGTTGTCGGGAATGGGACCGCCCTAGGACACATTGCCCGCGATGGCCAGCAAGCGGGGGGTAAACCGGGGCGTGAGGCGCCAGTTTTCCACACTTAGGCCCCCCGGTGTCCCGTCCCCCTGCGCGGGCCATGCTGAACGATGGGCGAAAGCGCCATTCAAAGGCCGTTCACCGGCAAATTCCTATTGCTCTTCCGGTTGCAAAACGGGCGATTAGGCGTCACTAGCGCCAGTGCCCCATGGAGAGAATGAACCGGCGCGCCGCTGGGGGCTGTTCCCGCGCGCCGCGTTCCGGGTCGAACAGGAGATTTCGATTATGCGCGCACGTTTCGTCAAAGCCGGCAAGGCGGGCATGGCCCGTACCGCCATGGCCCTGGCCCTGAGCACCGGCCTCGTTGCAGGCGGCGCGATGCTCGGCGCGGCGCCGGCGTTGGCCAAGGAAGAAAAGCCCGCGCCGCTCAAGCTCTCGCCCGGCTTCACCAAGGCCGCCGGACCGATGCAGAAGGCGCTGCAGGAAGCCGCCGGAAGCGCCGACGTCAAGGCCGCTGGCGAGGATCCGGCCAAGCTGGGCGCCGCGCTCGCCAAGGAAAAGACGATGCTCGACCAGGCCTTCGCCGCCGCATCGACGCCCGACGATACCTTCGTGGCCGGCCAGTTCGCGGTGAACCTGGGCAGCATCGCCAAGGACCCGGCGATCCAGCTGCGCGGCCTGAAGGCGATGATCTCCAGCGGCAAGCCGCAGGGCCAGGACCTGGCCAAGTACAACTATTTCGCCGGCTCGCTCGCCTACCAGGCCAAGGACTACGCGTCGGCCGAGACCTACCTGCAGGCCGCCGTTGACCAGCACTTCGCGGGCGCCGATGTCGGCGGCCTGCTGGCCGAGACCTATTTCGCCGACAACAAGCCGCAGCAGGGCCTCGAATCGCTCAAGGCGGCGATCGCCGCCAAGCAGGCCGCCGGCACACCGGCACCCGAGAACTGGTACAAGCGCGGCATGAGCGTCGCCTACCAGAACAAGCTGGCCCCGCAGGCGATCGAATGGTCGCAGATGCTGGTCAAGGCCGATCCCAGCCCGATCAACTGGCTGAACGCGGGCCAGGTCACGCGCGAGTTCGCCAAGCCCGAGTTCACCAGCCAGGAATCGCTCGACCTCGGGCGGCTGCTGCTGCGCTCGGGCGGGCTCAA
>JAJXVK010000038.1 GCA_021782155.1 Pseudomonadota bacterium | reverse complement strand
CCTCCACCTGGCCACGATGCCGCTCGATGATGCGCTGGCCGAGGCGCTGTTCGCGTCGGGCCGGGCAGGCGACCGCCGCGTTGAAATCGTCCAGCACTCGCAAAGGGCGATGCTGTGCTCGGACCTTTCGCCCGGCGACTACCTGCAGCAGTCCGTCCCGGGCAAGAAGCGCAAGGAGTTCCGCCGCCAGCACGCCCGCCTCTCCGAGCAGGGGCGCCTGACCTTCGAGCGCCATGTTGACGGCAAGGGCCTGGCAGTGTGGATCGACCACTTCCTCGCGCTTGAACAGCAGGGCTGGAAGGGTCGCGCCGGCAGCGCGCTCGCGTGCGCCGACGAAACCGAGCTGATGTTTCGCGAAGCCATGAACGAGGCCGCGCGGCGCGGCAAACTCGAACGGCTCGCGCTCTACGTCGACGGCAGGCCGATCGCAGTGCTGGCGAACTTCGTCACCCCGCCCGCCGCATTTTCGTTCAAGACCGCCTTCGACGAGAGCTTCGCGCGCTTCTCGCCCGGCGTGCTGCTCCAGCTCGAAAACCTGGCCCTGCTCGAGCGCGAGGACATCGACTGGTGCGACAGCTGCGCCGCCGCGGACCATCCCATGATTGATTCGCTGTGGACCGAGCGCCGCCCGGTAGGCCGGATTTCGATCGCGATCGGCGGCAGCGCCCGCCGCGCGGCCTTCGACCGGCTCGTCGGCCTCGAACTCGCTCGCAGCCCGCTGGAGCAAACAGCATGAAGCACGACCAGACCGCATTCCGCGCAGCCGCCCCGCACGCCGTGTTCGACGACGAGGCCCGCGCCGCCTTCGCCGCCCACTACCCCGAGATTCCGCACAAGCTTGTCCATCGCCTGGCCGACCACCCGCTGATGAACCTCGAGGCCCTGGCCGAAATGGCCGAAGCGCTGCCCGCGGCCTCGGTCGAATACAATCGCTCGGACCTGCCCGTCGGCCTCAACGGCGAAAAGGCCGAAGCCAACGGGCTCGGCATCGGCGAAACGATCCGCAACATCGCTACCACCGGAAGCTGGGCTGCGCTCAAGAACATCGAGCAGGCGCCCGCCTACCGCGACCTGTTGATGAACCTGCTCGACGAGCTGCGCCCGACGATCGAAGCGCGGACCGGCAGGATGCTCAAGCCGCAGGGCTTCGTCTTCGTCACCAGCCCGAACGGCGTGACACCCTATCACTTCGATCCCGAGCACAACATCCTGCTGCAGCTGATGGGCAACAAGGTGATGACCCAGTTCCCGGCGGGCGACGCATTCTACGCCCCCGACGAGACGCACGAGGCGTATCACACCGGAGGTGGGCGCGAACTGCACTGGCGCGACGAACTGGCGGCCGGCGGGCGCGAATTCGCGATCCAGCCGGGCGAGGCCCTGTTCGTGCCGGTGATGGCCCCGCACTACGTGAGGAACGGTCCGGCCCCTTCGGTCTCGCTGTCGATCACCTGGCGTTCCGAATGGAGCTTCGCCGAGGCCGACGCGCGCGCCTTCAACGGCCTGCTGCGCAAGGCGGGCCTGCGCCCCGATGCGCCGGGACGCTGGCCTGCCGGCAATCGCGCCAAGGCGATGGGCTGGCGGCTCTATGCCAAGGCGACCGGTCGTCGTTGACGTTTACGTAAACGTGGGGCAAGGATCGCCGCCATGAGCGACGATCCCGCACCATCAGACCCTTCCCCCCGCGAACTGGTCGAAGCCCTGATCCACCTGCTCGAAGTGCAGGAAACCGGCGAAGACACCTTTCTCGGCCGCAAGAAGCCCGACGGCATCGGTCGCGTGTTCGGCGGCCAGGTCATCGCGCAGGCACTTGCCGCGGCGGAATCGACCGTCGACCCCACCCGCCCGGCGCATTCGCTCCACGCCTATTTCCTGCGCGGCGGCAGTGAAGGCGTCGACATCGACTATGGAGTCGCGCGTGACTTCGACGGAGGGAGCTTTTCCAACCGCCGCGTCGTCGCGAGCCAGCAGGGCCGGCCGATCCTCAACCTCACCGCGAGCTTCCAGCGCCACGAACACGGACTTGAGCACGCCGACGCGCCGATGCCCGACGTGCCGCCGCCCGACGATCTCGAACCCGAGGTCGATGTCCGGCGCCGCCATGCCGAACACGCACGACCCGAAGCGCGGCATCATTTCCTCCAGCCGCGACCGGTGGAAATGCGCGCGGTCGAGGGACGGCACTGGATCAACAGCGAACCGGCCCCGCCCCGGTCGCACTCGTGGTTCCGCACCGTCGCGCCGCTGCCCGACGACCCGCGCATCCACCGTGCGGTTCTCGCCTATGCCAGCGACATGAGCCTGCTCGGCACCTGCATGCTGCCGCACGGCCTGTCGTGGTCGCGCGGCGAGGTGATCAGCGCCAGCCTCGACCATGCGGTGTGGTTCCACGAGCCGTTCCGCGCCGACGAATGGCTGCTCTATGCTACCGACAGCCCGTGGTCGGGCGGCGGACGCGGCTTCAACCGGGGTCAGATATTCACCCGCGACGGACGGCTCGTCGCCAGCGTCGCTCAGGAAGGGATGATCCGGCGGGCGAAGCCGAAGGGTTGAACCCTGCCGCTCAGTTGCCGCGCCAGTCGCGCGGCGGCTCCTCCACCGCCAGCCGGCGCGAGATTCGCATGGTCTGCGCGATGAAGAACACGATCAGCAGTACGCCGATGCCGCCGACGAGCAGATCGAACCAAGACAGGCCGGCGATCACGCCCGCTTCCGGTCCGATCGCCATCATCGAGAAGGTCAGGCCCAGCAGCACGAAGCGCAGCTCGGTCGGTCCGGCATAGGCATAGGACAGCTTCATCTCGCCGAGCACCCGCACCGACAGGAATGCGTGGATCGAGAGCAAGAGGTAGCCGGTCAGCGCGATCAGCGCGACGGGCAGCTGGACGTAGGGACTGAACCCGATGCCCGCGACGACCAGCGTAGTCGCAAGGCCGTCGCAGCTATGATCGAGGAAGTACCCGTAACGCGGCCGTTCGATCTTGCGGAAGCGGGCAAGGCTGCCGTCGGTCGAATCGCCAAACCACTGCACGAAATAGCCCGCGACCGACAGCCACAGCCATTGGCCCCCGAGATTGCTGAAGGCGTAACCGGCAAACACCGCGAGCGCGCCGACCATGCCCACCGCGGTCAGCATGTCGGGTGTGACCCAGCGAGGCATGCGCGCGCACAACCAGTTGAGAATGCGACGTTCCTGCGCCGCAAGGACGTTTTCCTGAATGCGGTTGATCGGCCTTGCGTCGTCGCCGTGAAGTGTTGCCATTATCGCCCTTGCACCCGTGTGCGGAGCCTGCGTCCCGATTTTCAGGGCAGGATCGGTTCCGCGGGCGTTGTGACACAATTATTTCAAAAGTCCACGGTTTGCCGCTGATCTGCCGGATATGATGGCAAGCTGACCACGAATTGACGAAGACCGCCGCCGCTCACCCCGCCGGGTGGTAGAAATCGTAGACCGCCTGCGCCACCGCCGCGCTCACCCCCGGCGCGCGCTTGAGGTCGTTTAGCGCGGCTGCCCGCACCTTGCCCGCCGTGCCGAAGTGCAGCAGCAGGGCACGCTTCCTCGCCGGGCCGATGCCGGGAATCTCGTCGAGCGGGCTGGCGGTGATCGCCCGGCTGCGCTTTTCGCGGTGCGCGCCGATCGCGTAGCGGTGAACCTCGTCGCGCAGGCGCTGCAGGTGGAACAGCAGCGGCGAATTGACCGGCAGGGTCTTCTCGCGCCCGTCGGGGAAGTGGAACACCTCGCGCCCCTCGCGGCCGTGGTGCGGGCCCTTGGCGATGGCGATCAGCGGCACGTCCTCGACGCCCATCTCTTCCAGCGTCTCGCGCGCGGCGCTCATCTGGCCCTTGCCGCCATCGATCAGCACGAGGTCTGGCCACATGCCCGAATCGCGGTCAGGGTCCTCCTCGGCGGCGCGGGCGAAGCGGCGCTGGAACACCTCGCGCATCATGCCGAAGTCGTCGTTGGTCTGCGCCGAGCGGATGTTCCACTTGCGGTACTGGCCCTTCACGAAGCCTTCCGGCCCCGCGACGATCATCGCGCCGAGCGCGTTGGCGCCCTGGATATGACTGTTGTCGTAGACCTCGATCCGCTCGGGCGGCTCGGCGAGTTCGAGGAACTCGGCCAGTTCGCGGTTGAGCTTGGCCTTGGTGCCGCTTTCGGCCAAGCGCCGGTCCAGCGCCTCCACCGCGTTGCGGCTCGCCTGCTCGACCAGTCGCCGCCGGTCGCCGCGCTGGCCCAGCGCGATCTCGACCTTGCCCCCGGCCAGTTCACTGAGCGCTTCGGCCAGCAGGTCGCCCTCGGCCAGATCGCGATCGACGAGCACCGTGCGCGCGGGCGGCACTTCCTCGTAGAACTGGGCGAGGAAGCTGGTCAGCACCGCTTCTTCGTCGAGCCCCTCGGTATGCGTGGGGAAGAAGGCGCGGTGCCCCCAGTTCTGCCCGCCGCGAATGAAGAACGCCTGGATCGCGAACTGCCCGCCCTTGCACGCGATGGCGAATACGTCGGCGTTCTGCAGCGCGCCCGCGTTGATCGCCTGGCTGCCCTGGATGAAGGTCGCTGCGCGCAGCCGGTCGCGCAGCATCGCCGCGCGCTCGAAGTCGAGGTCCTCGGCGGCGCGCGCCATCTGCGCCTCCAGCTCGCGCTGCACGGCGGAGGACTTGCCGCCGAGGAAATCCTTCGCCTGCCGCACCAGCTCGCCGTAGCCGGCTTTGTCGATCCGCCCGACGCAGGGCGCCGAGCAGCGCTTGATCTGGTAGAGCAGGCAGGGCCGGTCACGGCGGCTGAAGAACCCGTCGGTGCAGCTTCGCAGCAGGAACAGCTTCTGCAGCGCGTTGATCGTGACATTGACCGATCCGGCGCTGGCGAAGGGGCCATAGTAGCTGCCCTTGGCCTTCCTCGCCCCGCGGTGCTTGGTGATGCGCGGGAACGCGTGATCGGCGCGCAGCAGGATGAAGGGGAAGCTCTTGTCGTCGCGCAGCAGCACGTTGTAGGGCGGGCGGAAGCGCTTGATCAGCTGCGCTTCGAGCAGCAGCGCCTCGGCCTCGGAATTGGTGGTGACGATGGTCATCGAGCGCGTCTGGCTGACCATCCGCCGCAGCCGGTTCGACAGCCGGTCGACCTGCATGTAGTTCGCCACGCGGTTCTTGAGCACGCGCGCCTTGCCCACATAGAGCACGTCGCCGCGCGCATCGAGCATGCGATAGACACCGGGCTTGGGTTTCAGCGTCTTCACCGTGTCGCGGATCGCGGCCACGCCCGTCTCGATGTCGGGCTGGTCCGAGCCGCGCACGGCATGGGTCGCGCGGTCCTCGTTGAACCGTTCGGCGCCTTGCGGGTGGTCTGGAGTTCCGGCGGGAGTGCGAGCCATTCCTGCCAGATAGGCCGGGAAGTCCCGATTTGGGAGCCCCTTCGCTTCACCCTCGCACTTCCATGCCTTCGCGTGTTACACTTCGGTCAGTCAGGATCGGAGCAAGGCGGGACCGTCGCGACATGACCCTTGAGGTGGAACTCAAGCTGGCGATTGCACAGTCTGCCGCCATGCGCGTGATGCGCAGCGCGGTGTTCGGCGGCGAGATTCAGACACGCCACCATGCCTCCACCTACTACGACACGCCGTCGCAAACCTTGCGCAGCGCGGGGGTCAGCCTGCGCGTGCGGCGCGAGGATCACGCGCTCGTCCAGACCATCAAGGTACGCAACGGCGCGGTCGCCGGGCTGTTCCGGCGGAACGAATGGACCACATCGCTGCACGGCGAAGACCCTGCCCCCGACGAGCGGACGGGCGTGCCGCAGATCCTCGAACGCTCGGGCGAGGAACTGCAGCCTCAGTTCACCGTGTCGCTGCAGCGTGAAGTGCTCGACCTGTCACTCGACGACGGGAGCGCGGTCGAAGTGGCGATCGACACCGGTATCACTGCCGGCGCGGACCGCAGCGAGCGCTTCGGCGAGATCGAGTTCGAACTGCGCAGGGGTGATCCCGCAGCGCTGTTCGAACTTGCCCGCAAGGTCGATGCAATCGCGCCGGTGCGGATCGGCGTGCTGACAAAGGCGGATCGCGGCTGGCGGCTGCTCGCGCCTGTCACGACGCTGGTCAAGGGTGACCTGCCTCACCTCGATTCCGCAATGTCGGTGCGTGCCGCGTTCGAAGCCGTCGCCTCGGCCTGCGTCGCGCATTACCGGCTGAACGAAGACATCCTGCTCCGCCGTCATTCGGGCGGCGCGGTGCACCAGGCGCGCATCGCGCTGCGGCGGCTGCGCGCCGCCTTGCGCGCGTTCGCGCCGATCCTGCCCGGGCCGGAACCGGTCGCGCTCGACCGGCGGCTGCGCAGTCTCGCCATCGCGCTCGGCCAGGTCCGCGATCTCGACGTGATGATCGGGCGGTGCGAAGCGGAAGCCTTGCGCGAGCAGATGACCGGCGCCCGCAGCGAGGCGTGGCGCCACCTGCGCCGCCGTCTCGGCGCGAAACACACCCGCGGCCTTCTGATCGACCTTGCCGAATGGATCGAATGCGGCGGCTGGCGGACCGATCCGGCCGCACTCTCGGCGCGCGAGGCGCCGCTCGGTCCCTTCGCCGCCGAAGCGCTCGACCGGCGGCTGCGCAAGGTGCGGCGCCACGGCAGGCGCCTCGACAGGATGGATGAGGAAGCGCTGCACCGTCTGCGCAAGGACGCCAAGAAGCTGCGCTACACCGCCGAGGCCTTCGCTACCTTGTTCGCCGGCAAGTCGCGCGCGCATCGTCGCGAGGCGTTCCTCGCCGCGATGGAAGGCCTTCAGGACGATCTCGGCGCGCTCAACGACCTGCGCGTCGCCGAAGCGTGGCTGGAGCGGCAGGGCCTGGCCGACCTGCCCGAGGCGCGAGACTGGATCGCGTCGATGCACGAACGCCGCCACCTCAAGCGCGCCAGGAAGGAACGCCACGAACTGCTGGACATCAAGCCGTTCTGGCGCTGATCCCGCGCGGTCAGAACCGCTTGCGGAAGTCGATCCCGATCACCCGGCCCTGCGGGTCCTCGTAGCCGGGCAGGTAGCGCAGCGGCGTCGCGCCGGTGCCGTCTGTGACCTTCTGCTGCGCGTCGAACAGATTGGTGACCTTGAACAGCATGCGTGCATTCTTGAGGAAGGGGATCGCGCGCGTCAGCTTCTGCTTCTGGTTGAAGTCGACGAACAACCGCATGTCGAACGTTGCGATCGGCGCGAAGTCGAGACGGGTCGAACCGGGCAGGCCGCTGGCGTCGATGTGGCTCGGGCCGGTGAAGGTCCCCGAAAGGCGCAGACCAAAGCCGCGATAGAAGCCGCCGCCTTCCATCGTCACCGCGTTGCGCGCCACGCTGCCGGAAATCGCGTCTCCTCCCAGCAGGTCAAGCACCGGCCCGCCCGAGCTAAGCTGCGCGGTCTGCGAGAAGCGCAGGGTGTGGTAGATCGACAGGTTCCAGCGGCCCTTGCCATTGCCCATCCGCCCCGGTCCGAATCCCGGGCCTCCCCTGCCCCCGCGCCCGCCCATGTCCTCGGAGGCCGCCTTGCCGAACTGACCGCCGACGTTGAAGCCATAGCGCAGGCTCGACGAGCGCTCATCGGCGAAAGTCACCGGGCGCTCATCGACCGAGACGATCTGCCCGCTTGCATCGCGCACAACCCGACCCGGGAACGCCGCCTCGACCGCGGGGGTGAGCAGCGGGAAGGCGTTGGTCGTGTTCGTCGAATGGTTGCGGAAATACTCGACGAGCAGGTTCGAGCGGTCGAAGAACGGCAGGTTCCACGTCAGTCCGAGCTTCCAGTCGCGCTGCTTCTCCTTGAGCAGCGCCGCGTTGCCGCCTGTGACCACGCTGGCGAGCACGGTCTTGCCGGTCGAGAAGTCGTAGATCGCCACGCCCGGCGTAAGGCTCACCGGTCCGCCAAGATCGGCAAGGCCCGGCGCGTGGTCCTCGGCGATGTAGCTGGCGGTCAAGGTCAGCTTCCGGGTCAGCCCCCACGTCAGCCCCGCGCCGTAGTTGTAGAGCCGGCCGAAGTCCGACAGGCCATGCACGCTGCCGTTGAAGTTGAGCGACACGTCGCCCAGGGCGGCGCCGAAAGCGTTGCGGCGGCTGGTGACAGGCACGGCGAGGTTGAAGCCCGCCTGCACCTCGCCGCGCCTGAGGCGAGCCCCGCCGCCAGCGGTGCGCGTGTCGCTGCTGGTGATGTCCGAATAGGCATAGCCGGTCTTGAGCGTCAGCGTGGCATCGCCGCCGGGCAGCGAGAGCGGTCTGCCGGTCAGCGTGACGAGACTTGTGGCGGCGTCGGTGTTGGATAGCGCCCGGTCTGGCGCAACCGCAACAATCGCGCTCGATGGCAGCGATCCGCCGATCGCCAGCGAAGCGTTGTCGACCAGAGCCTGCAACCCGCTCAGGTCCGCCCGGTTGTCGATCGTGCTGCGCGTGTCGGTATGGGTGTAGTCGGCCGTCGCGGAAAACTGCCATTCGCCCAGCGGCAGGTTAAGCGAAGCGCCGGCCTGCGCGGTCGTGACGTGGCTGCGCGTGGTCAGAGGCCGGGGCTCGAGCGTGGTCCGCGTCTCGCTCGCCCCGCCCGATGTCAATACCACGGTGTTGAGCCCGTTGAGGCTGCGTGTGTCGGCGCGGGTCAGCGCGCCGTTGAGGCTGATCTGGCCGCCCAGGCCATTCTTGCCCAGCCCCTTGGCCCAGTTGGCGTTGAGCGAATATGTCCGGTTGCCCGAAATCAGCGTGTTCCAGGCGGAAGGGTCGGGGTCGCCCGCAACGGTCGGCGCGCCGGAAGTGACCGTGGGAATCCCGCGCCCGGCCTCGGTCAGCGGCGACGTGCCGTTGTACTTCGCCTTGATATTGGTCCGCGCGCCGTGATCGATGCGCGACAATGTCGCTTCGAGCTCGGTCGTGTGGAAGCCGCCCTGCGTGGGCACGCCGTATTCGACGCCCACGTTCTTCGAGCGGAACGTGTCCTTGAGTATGATGTTCACCACCCGCTGGTCTGGCGGGAAGCCGAAGCGGAGCGCCACTTCCTCGGGCAGGACCTCGACCCGCTTGATCGCTTCGGGCGGGAAGTCGCGCATCTCGCGAAAGCTCGAGATGCGCTGCCCGTTGAGCAGGATCGCCGGCGGGCCGCTGCCGCGCCCGCGGCCCGACGAGGTCACCGGCGACAACTGGTCAAGCAGGTCAGAAATCGAGGTCGCGCCGTAGGCGGCGATGTCCTGTTCATCGAGTTCGAGCAGCGGCGCCTGCGGCGCCTCGACCTGCCCCTTGATCCGGCCGGCGATCACCACGATCTGGCCGGCGACCTGCTGGAATGTGGACAGGTCCTCGTCGTCCGGCTCGGTCGAGATCGGCGCGGGCGGCGCGGCTGTCGAGGGAGCCGGCGGCGGCGCGGAGGTCTGCTGCGCAAGAGCCGGGCATGCCGGTCCCAGGATCGTCGCGGCAGCCAGACATGCCCGGAAACGCATCGTCAATTCCCTGAAACCTTCCCGCCGCGGTCCGGCGCGGCTTGTGGCCGTCATGGCCTCGCAACCCGGCAGATGCCCCCGCGGTTCCGGCCGGGCAATTCGCAATGCGTATCAAATTGTCGCGGTGCAGCATTACCCGGCGTTGCCCGAACGGCCCGCACGGGCGGGCTTTTCTTTTGATCGCGTGCCCGCTATGGCCCGGCGCGCGGGTAGCCAAAGGCCGCCACGCCCGGATTTTCGCGGGCCGCGGTGCGCGGTCACAGACAAGGACTAGATACGGCGCCGATGGCGAAAGAAGAACTCCTCGAAATGCGCGGCACGGTGGTCGAACTGCTGCCCAACGCGATGTTCCGCGTGCGCCTGGAAAACGATCACGAGATCCTCGGCCACACCGCAGGCAAGATGCGAAAGAACCGCATCCGCGTGCTGGTCGGCGACGAAGTGCTGGTCGAGCTGACCCCTTACGACCTGACCAAGGGCCGCATCACCTACCGCTTCATGCCCGGCCGCGGCGGTCCCGGCGGCTACTGAGCCGCCCGCGAATGCCGATGGGCGCGACTCCGCCCGGTTCCGATAGACCCGAACTGGTTCTCGCTTCGGCGAGTCCGCGCCGACGCGAGTTGCTGGCGCGGCTTGGCGTATCGCCCGATCGCGTGCTCGCCACCGATATCGACGAGAGCCCGCTCAAGAACGAACTGCCGCGCGCCCATGCCATGCGGCTTGCCGCCGAAAAGGCGCGCGCCGCGGCACGGGAAGCACCGGGCTGCATGATCCTCGCGGGCGATACCGTGGTCGGTGTGGGCCGACGTATCCTGCCCAAGACAGAGGATGCCGAAACCGCGCGGCGCTGCATCGAACTGCTTTCGGGTCGCCGACACCGGGTCTATTCAGCCATCGCGGTATTGAGCCCCGACGGCACGCTGCGCGAAGCCCTGTCGGAGACGATCCTGCGCTTCAAGCGCCTCTCCCAGATCGAGATCGACGCCTACATCGAAGGCGGCGAATGGCACGGCAAGGCCGGCGGCTATGCCATCCAGGGCAGCGCGGAGGGGTTCTGCGCCTGGCTCTCGGGCAGCCATTCGGCGGTCGTGGGCCTGCCGCTCTATGAAACGCGCCGCCTGCTGATCGCCGCGGGACTGCGCCTTGGCTGAGTGGCTGGTCGAGGAAGGGATCGGCGAGACCCGCGCGATCCTCGTCGAACGCGGCGCGATCCGGGCGGCGCGAATCGCATGGGATACCCCGCTGCGCGCCGGGCTGGTCGCCGCCGCGCAAGTGGTTTCGCGCCGCAAGGGGACGAAGCGCGGCACCGTGCGCTTCGACGACGGTGGCGAGGCGCTCGCGGACATGCTGCCGCCCGAGTCGACCGAGGGGTCGAGCGTCACTGTCCTCGTCACCCGCGCCGCCATTTCCGAGCGCGGGCGGACCAAGCTGCCGCAGGCGCGTCCGGCGCCCGGCGAAGCACCCCGCCCTGCCCCATCGCTCGCCGAGACGCTGGAGGGCGCGAAGGTAATCCGCGTCAATGCGCACGACGGCCGCTTCGACGACGCCGGCTGGACGGAACTTGTCGAGGAAGCGCTGCGGGGCGAGATCGCCTTTCCCGGCGGCAGCCTGACCGTCAGCCCCACCCCCGCGATGACGCTGATCGACATCGACGGCGACGAGGCTCCGCGCGCGCTGGCGCTCGCCGCGGTGCCTGCGATCGCGAGCGCGCTGTTGCGTCTCGATCTTGGCGGTTCGGTGGGGATCGATTTTCCAACGTTGCCCGAAAAGAAGGACCGGCAGGCGGTCGACAGCGCGCTGGCGGACACGCTCGGCGACTGGCGCGGCGAGCGTACCGCGATGAACGGGTTCGGCTTCGTCCAGCTCGTCTCGCGGCTCGAACGCCCCAGCCTCGTCCACCTCTATTCGCGCAAGCCCTCGGCCGCCGCGCGCATCCTGCTGCGCCGGGCCGAGCGGGTAAGCGAGCCGGGCGCGCTGCTCCTCACCGCGCATCCGGCGGTGCGGCGGCAGGTGCGCGCCGAATGGGAGGCCGAGCTTTCGCGCCGCACCGGACGCGGGATCGTGTGGCGCGAGGAAGCGGGGCTTGCGCTCACCGCCGCCTTCGCGCAGGCCATCGTGCCATGAGCTCCCGTTTCGCCTCGACGAAGAAGTGCCCGATATGCGGCAAGCCGCGCAGCGATGCGCACGCACCGTTCTGCTCGACCCGCTGCCGCGACCGAGACCTCGTGCGCTGGCTGGAGGACGGCTACGCCTTGCCCGGCCCGCCCGCTATCGACGAGGAAGAGGGGCGTGGCTGAGATGGCGCCGCGCGCAAAAAGGGGGTGGACAGATCGGGTGCGCCTCGCCATAGGCGCGCTTCCAACCGCTCGCCGGTCTGCAAACGACCGTCGCCGCAGCGATGCCCGGGTAGCTCAGTTGGTAGAGCACATGACTGAAAATCATGGTGTCGGTGGTTCGATTCCGCCCCCGGGCACCACATTTGATTGGCCCTCAATCGCCGGGCGGCGACATCCGTCGCCTTGGCTTTCCTCGCATAAGCTCGGGCGGCCGTTCGGCCTTGCGAACCCTGGCGGGGCCGAATTCGTGCAATCTGGAGGTGCTGCATGATCGACCTGCGCGCATGGACCAACGAGGCGATCCGCAAGATCGAGGCGGACTTCACGCGCTCGGCCGAAACCCACCTGGTGCGCGTCGAACTGCCGAAATTCCCTGGCATCACGCTCTACCTCAAGGACGAATCGAGCCACCCGACCGGCAGCCTCAAGCACCGTCTCGCGCGCTCGCTGATCCTCTATGCGCTCTGCAACCAGAAGGTAGGGCCGCGATCGACGCTGATCGAGGCGACGAGCGGCTCGACTGCCGTTTCGGAGGCCTATTTCGCCACGCTGATCGGCCTGCCGTTCATCGCCGTCGCGCCCAAGACGCTGACCCCGACCAAGATCGAGGCGATCCGCTTCCACGGCGGCGAAGTCCACCTCGTCGACGATCCGGGCACCGTCTATGGCGAAGCCGAGCGGCTCGCGCGCGAGACCGGCGGGTACTACCTCGACCAGTTCACCTACGCCGAGCGCGCGACCGACTGGCGCGGCAACAACAACATCGCCGATAGCCTGTTCAGCCAGATGCGCCGCGAGGAGCACCCGGTCCCCGCATGGATCGTGTGTGGCGCGGGCACTGGCGGCACGTCCGCCACCATCGGGCGCTACATCCGCTATGCCCGCCACGACACGCGGCTGTGCGTGGCCGATCCCGAAGGCTCGGTGTTCCACCGCCATTTCGCCGACCTGTCGGTCCGCACGCTCGATGGCGGGTGCAAGTCGTGCATCGAGGGCATCGGCCGTCCGCGCGTCGAACCCTCGTTCGTGCCCGAACTGATCGACCGGATGGTTCCCGTCAGCGATGCCGCCAGCATCGGCGCGATGCGCGCGCTATCGCGCCGGATCGGGCGGCGCGTGGGCGGCTCGACCGGGACCAACGCGATCGCCAGCATGGCGCTGGTCGAGGAGATGGCGGCGGCGGGCGAGACCGGCTCGGTCGTCACCATCCTGTGCGATTCGGGCGAACGCTATGCCGGGAGCTATTACAACGACGCCTGGCTCGACGAGCGCGGCATCGACTGGCGCGCCGAGGAAGAGCGGATCTTCGCGCTGCTCAGCTAGGGGCAGGCGCTAGTCGCGCAGCCGCTCGACCAGCGCTGTGGCCGCCGCGGCGACATCGTCCCATGCCGCGCGGAACTCGTCCTCGTCGCCGTAATAGGGATCGGGCACCGCGGTGCCCTTGCGCCCCGGTACCATGTCCATCAGCAGTTCGAGCCGCGCCGCGTGCCGATTTGGTGCGATGGCCTTGAGGTCGAACAGGTTCTGCGGATCGAGCGCCATGATGTGGTCGAAGCGCAGGAAATCCTGCGACGTCACCTGCCGTGCGCGATAGCCGGAGATATCGACCCCGTGCTCCAGCGCGACGAGTTGCGCGCGCTTGTCGGGCGGCTGGCCAATATGCCAGTCGCCGGTGCCGGCGCTGTCGACGGTGATGGCGAGCCCCGCGTCCCACGAAAGCTTGCGCAGCGCCGCTTCGGCCATGGGCGAGCGGCAGATGTTGCCGAGACAGACGAACAGGACGGCAGGCTGGCTCACGTGGCAACGATCTCCCGCTGGCCGGGTCTCCCCAGCGCGACAAGCAAGGCGTCCGCTCCCGATTGGCGTTTCGAGAATGCCAGCTTGCCGTCGATACCCTGCCATTGCAAGGCGACCAGCACTTGCCCGATCGCGCCGCCCAGCGTTTCGCCCGGGCCGAGCAGCACGATGCGGTCGGGCGCGAACTCCCGGATCGCCACGGTCATCGCCAGCGTGAAGTCGTAGGTGTCGAGGATCTGCGCGCCGAAGGTGTAGTCCCACAGCGCCTTCGTGTCGGCGGAGAACGGGCGCCAGATCGCACCGCGCCCGTCGATCAGCGGGACTTGCGGCTGGCCGAACCAGTCGGCGGGCAGAGTCGCCCGCGCGGCCTCGGCGCTGCCCGCCATCAGCGGCGTGTGGAACGGGCCATTGCCGGGGAGGCGCATGGGATCGCGCGGCAGTTTCGGCAGGTCCTTCCCCAGCGCGTCGAGCGCACGCGGCGCTCCCGCGACAACCAGCATCCCGCCGAGCCGGATCGAGGGCAACACGCCATTGCGTGCGCAGGCGGCCTCGACCGCAAGGGCCAGTTTCGGATCGACCCGCCAGTCCTCGTCCGCCAATACCAGCACGGCCTGCCCGCCCGCTTCGTGGGATTGCGAGTTGACGCCCATCGCATCGGCAATGGCGAAGCCGTGTTCGCCCGACATCGCGCCCGCGCAGGCGAGCGCGGTGTACCAGCCCATCGAGTTTCCGGTCACCGCGACGATATCGAACCGCTCGCGGTCGAGGCTCAGGAAATCGAGGTAGCTCGCCGTGTAGATCAGCGGTGCCGCGACGTCGCCGCGCGTGTGCAATGCGGCCGAGAACTTCGCTGCACCATCGAGCGCGGTCAGCGTCTCGCTGCCCTTCCCAGCACGCATCGCATCAAACCGCGCCAGTTCGGGCCGCCCGGAATGGTGGCGAGCGAGATATCCGAGTTCGGGCGCGTTGTAGGTGCCGCGCCCCGGGCAGACGACGAGGATGGATTCCTTGGCCATCAAATCCCCCCTCCCGCTTGCGGGAAGGGTCGCTGGTGAGCCCGTGACTTGCCATCCCCGAACGCGACCCTCGTTGGTCGCGTGCCCACCCCTGACCCCTCCCGCAAGCAGGAAGGGGATGTTTCTGATCGATTATCCACGCACCATCTCCCGCGCCTTCGCCACGATCATGTCGCGGCTGGGCAGCGTGTGCGTCGCGGCGCGGGCGAGCGGGATGAAGCTGTCGGTCGCGGCAATGCGTTCGGCCCGCTTGCCCGGCGCGCGCTCGGCGAACAGCGCCATCAGCGCCTCGCTCTGCGAGCCGGTGATCCGGCATTCGTCCACGATCAGCACGCTGGCGCACGGAGCGACCGCTTCGAGCAGCGCCTCTTCCGCCAGCGGCGCGATCCAGCGCAGGTCGATCACGCGCACATTCACGCCCTGCCCCGCCAGCAGCTTCTGCGCCTGCCGCGACAGGAAGCACCCGTTGCCGTAGGTGACCACGGCAAGGTCCGTCCCCTCGCCATGCACGCCCACCTCGCCCAGCCGCACCTCGCCCGCGCCCGGCGGCTGGTAGAGGCTGGTCATCAACCCGTCGCCCTCGGCATGGAGATCGCGCGTCATGTAGAGCGCGATCGGCTCGACGAACACGACCACGCGGTTCTCCTCGTGCGCCAGCCGCACGCATTCGCGCAGCATCGCCACCGCCTCCGCGCCGCTCGAAGGCACGGCGAGCACCACACCCGGCACGTCGCGGAAGACGGCGAGCGAGTTGTCATTGTGGAAGTGCCCGCCGAAGCCGCGCTGGTAGGGCAGCCCCGCGATGCGCACGACCATCGGGTTCGCATACTGGCCGTTCGAGAAGAAGCTGAGCGTCGCCGCCTCACCGCGGATCTGGTCCTCGGCGTTGTGGACATAGGCGAGGAACTGGATCTCCGGGATCGGCAGCAGCCCGTTGTGCGCCGCGCCGATGCCCAGCCCGAGGATCGCCTGCTCGTCGAGCAGCGTGTTGATCACCCGCGAGGAACCG
Organism: Pseudomonadota bacterium; assembly: GCA_021782155.1. GTDB lineage: Bacteria > Pseudomonadota > Alphaproteobacteria > Sphingomonadales > Sphingomonadaceae > Novosphingobium. Next base: position 447 of record JAJXVK010000038.1, on the reverse strand, counting down.
AAGCGCTGGTGCAGCCTGGCGGTCGCCGCATAGACCCCGCCCTTGGGGCCCACATCCTCGCCGAACACGATCGCATTGGGATACTGCAACAGCAGGTCGGCGAGCGCCCACGAGATGAGCTTCGCCATGTGCTGCGGCTTGTCCATCTGCGCCGCGTCGTCGGCGAAGAGCGGCGCGCGCGCCTTGGCGGCGGCGAGCGGGCGCGGCGGCGCGTCCGACTTCGGCGGGACGATGCTGGCCATGACTTCGGCCGCGTCCTTCAGCTTGGGCCGCTCGATCGCGAGTTCGGCCTGCCGCGCGAGCGTCGCCCCTGTCTCCTCGTAGAAGTCGCGGACCTCTGCGGCGCTCATCACGCCTTCCTCGATCAGCAGCGCGGCGCTGGCGAGCAGCGGGTCGCGCGCTTCGTCGGCGGCGATGTGCTCCTTGCCGAGGTAGGTGCCCTGCACG
>JAJXVK010000037.1 GCA_021782155.1 Pseudomonadota bacterium | reverse complement strand
AGCTTGAAGCCGTCGGGACCGAACAGCTTGATGCCGTTGTCCTCGAACGGGTTGTGGCTGGCCGAGATCATCACGCCAAGGTCGGCGCGCATCGAGCGGGTCAGCATCGCGACCGCGGGCGTGGGCATCGGCCCGAGCAGAACCACATCCATGCCCACGCTGGTGAAGCCCGCGGTCAGCGCGCTTTCCATCATGTAGCCCGAAAGCCGGGTGTCCTTGCCGATCACCACGCGGTGGCGGTGGTCGCCGCGCTGGAAGTACGTGCCGGCGGCCTGCCCCACCTTCATCGCGATCGCGGCGGTCATCACGCCTGCGTTGGTGCGCCCGCGGATGCCGTCGGTGCCGAAGAATTTCCGTCCCATGTCCAAGCCTGTAGCGTGAATTTGCTTCCAAATTGCTATGTCGCCACACAGCGCTAATGTCACGCGGGCAAATGACCGGCGGGGAGCACGCATGACGACCGACGACACCGATCCGCTGGCGGCGCCGCTGCCGCGTATCGCGCATGTTCCCGCCGCGCTGACTTTCGCCTCGCTGGTCGCGGGGCTCGCGCTGGGGCTCCTCCTGTCGCTCGCCGCGCCGGGCGCGCTGCCGCCGGTTCTGGCGGTGGCCGGGCCCGTCGGCGCGCTGTGGCTGCAGGCGTTGCAGGCAACGATCGTGCCGCTTGTCGCGGGCCTCCTCTTCACCGGCGTGGTGCAGACCGTGGCGATGGCGAGCGCCGGCGCGATGGCGCGCCGCAGTCTGGGGCTGTTTCTCGGCGTGCTGTCGTTCAGCGCGGTGGTGCCGCTGTTCGTGACCCCCGCCTTGCTGAGCGCCATGCCCATCCCCGGCAGCGCCGGCACCGCGCTGGGTGGCGGGCTCGCCGCTGCATCCGGGGCGGCGCAGCTGCCCAATCTCACCGACTACCTGCTCTCGCTGATCCCGGCCAACGTGATCGAGGCGGCGGCGAGCGGGAAGATGCTGCCGATGATCACGTTCATAACCGTCTTCGCGCTGGCGGCGACCCGGCTCCACCGCGGCCAGCGCGACCATCTCGTCATGCTGTTCAACGCGATCGCCTCGGCGATGCTGGTGGTGATCGGCTGGGTGCTCGCCCTCGCGCCGGTCGGGGTCTTCGCGTTGAGCCTGACGGTCGCGGCGAAGAGCGGCGCGGGCGCGATCGGCGCACTGGCGCACTACGTGATGATCGTGGTGCTGACCGGCACCGTGGTGTTCCTCGCCGGCTACGCGCTTGCGGTGTCGGTCGCGCGCCGGGGCCTCGGCGAGTTCGCGCGGGCGATGGTGCCGGTGCAGGTCTTCGCGCTGTCGACGCAGTCCTCGCTCGCATCGCTCCCCGTGATGCTCGACGCCTGCCGCGAGCTGCGGCTGCGCGCGACCACTGGCGAGTTCGTGCTGCCGCTGGCGGTCGCGCTGTTCCGCGCGACCAGCCCGGCGATGAACCTCGCGGTCGTGATCTATGTCGCCAGGTGGTACGGTGTGCCGCTGTCGCTGCCGATGATGGTATCAGGCGCGGTGGTGGCTGTGCTCGTCTCGCTGAGCTCGGTCAGCCTGCCCGGCGCGCTGAGCTATGTCGCCTCGGTCGGCCCGATCGCGCTGGCGATGGGCGTGCCGGTGGCGCCGCTCGCGATCCTCGTCGCGGTCGAGATGCTGCCCGACCTGATGCGCACGCTGGGCAACGTGACGCTGGACGTGGCGGTGACCGCCGCGGTCGACCGCGCCGCGCCGCGCGCACCGGCGGAATCCGTCGCGGACGGCGGTTGACCCGACGCGCAAGGGCAATTTGTCCTTGGCCCCGAGATGAACGGACCCTATCTCACGGAACGCGACGGACGCGCCAGGCGTTCGGACGAAGGATCCCTCAACGCAAGAAATTGGAAAGAGCCATGGCGATCACCCTGATGCCCCTCCCCTACGCCGAGGATGCCCTGTCCCCCGCGATTTCGGCGACCACGCTGCAGACGCACCACGGCAAGCATCACAAGACCTATGTCGACCGGACCAACGCAGCGATCGAAGGCACCGACCTTGCCGGCAAGAGCCTCGAGGACCTGATCGCCGCCGCCGAGGCCAAGGGCGACAAGGGCCTGTTCAACAACGCCGCGCAGACCTGGAACCACGCATTCTACTGGAACAGCCTGTCGCCCGCCGCGCAGGCCCCTTCGGGCGACCTTGCCGCCGCGATCGACGCCTTCGGCGGCCTTGACGCGCTCAAGGCCGAGCTGGCCGCGCAGGGCGCGGGCCACTTCGCTTCGGGCTGGGTGTGGCTGACCGTGAAGGACGGCAAGCTCGCGGTCGAGCAGACCCACGACGCTGCGACCTATTCGTCGCTCTCGGGCACCCCGCTGCTGGTCATCGACCTGTGGGAGCACGCCTATTACCTCGATCACAGGAACGTGCGCCCGGATTACCTCAAGGCGGTGATCGACGGTCACCTGGCGTGGGATTTCGCCGCGGCGAACCTCGCCAGCGGGTCGGTGTGGAGCTACCCGGCCTGACGCAGGCTCACGATCCGGCGGGGGCTTCGGCTTCCGCCGGTTCCCCTGGCGCCGGTTCTTCGGGTTGAAGCTCGCTCAGCGAGGCGTCGCTGCCGGGCAGGAACAGCGGTTCGCCGAACAGGAAGCCCAGGATATTGGGCCGCCCCAGGTGTTCCAGCAGCGCGGCGAGGACGAGCAGGATCGGCATCGACAGCAGCGCGCCGACCACCCCCCAGATCCATGTGAAATAGCTGATCCCGATCAGGATCGTGACCGGGTTGATGGTGAACCGCGCGCCGAGAATGGACGGCGTCACAGCATTCGATTCCACCGCATGGAGCGCAAGGAACGCCAGCATCGGCAGCAGCCCCACCAGCACCGAGTCCGCCGTACCCAGCCCCACGAGCCCGAGCAGCCCCATCATCGCCAGCGGACCGACATAGGGCAGGAAGTTGAGCACGAAGGCGAGCCCGCCCCACATGATCGGCGCGCGCATCCCGAAGGCCCAGGTGCCCAGCGCGACGATCACGCCGACGCCAAGGTTTATCTGCGCCACGGTGAGGATGTACGAGGCGACGCGGTCCTGCACGTCTCGCATCACCCGCGCCACGCGAATCGAGACGCCGAAGCTGTGGCGATCGAGCAGCAGGCGCCGCTTCATGCGGATGCGCGCCTCGATCATGAAGAAGGTCATCAGCAGCGTCAGCAGCACCTCGAGTACCACCGCCGGCGTCGCCAGCGCGACCTGTTCGATCACCGAAGGCGTGGCGAGCACGACCTCGTGCGGGGCATGGCCGCCGATCCGGGCAAGCTGGCGGTTGATCTCCGACACCCAGCGGAAGCTGCCCTGGAGCTGGTCGAAGCGGATCCCAACCTGTCGCACCAGCTCGGGCACCCGGTCGACCATGTCGTAGGCCGGTTGCAGGATCAGGCCGAGCGCCAGCGCGAGCAGCGCGATCATCGCCAGGACCGCGATGAACGAGGCGAGCAGGTTGGGAAGCCCCAGCCGCACCAGCCGGTCGGCCAGCGGCGAGAGCACGATCGACAGGATCATCGCGGTGACCGGCGGCAGGAACACCACCGAGCCGGTCGCCAGCACGTAGGGCAGGCCAAGGAGCAGCCCCAGCCCGAGCAGCAGCACGACCGTGGAAATAAGGCGGTTCGAATGTGCCAGGTGTCGCGGCGAACCCTCATCCGCGCTGTTGTCCGCGAACTCCGCCGGCACGTCGGTGTCCGCCGGGTCGAGGCTCGGCGGGGCGGCGGTGACGGATCGGACATGCTCGTTCATCTGAAGAAATCCCGCCTTCGCGCCGCAGCGGGATTACCGGAGGTGCGAAAGCGGGCCCAGAATACCGCTTGCCGCGGGGCGGTGACAAGACCGGCGCCGCGCGCATCCTTCAAGCGCTTCGGCCGTGTGGTCGCGAAGCCACAGTCTCGTCAAGTTCGTCCATGATGGCATCGTGCGCCACGGCGTCGCGGCTCGAGCGGCGAGGAATCGTGCCGTCTTCGATCATCGCCCCCAGCGCGGCGCGGGCGCGGCCGACACGGCTCTTGATCGTGCCCACCGCGCAGCCGCAAATCTGCGCTGCTTCCTCGTAGCTGAACCCTCCCGCGCCCACCAGCAGAAGCGCCTCGCGCCGCTCGGGCGGCAGGGTGAGCAGCGCGCGATGCATGTCCGAAAGGTGGATCGGCCCCTCCTGCCCGGCGGGGGCGGTGAGGATGCGCTCGGCCACGGTTTCGTCGTAGTCGGCGCGGAAGCGGTTGCGGCGCATGTCGGTGAGATAGGCATTGCGCAGGATCACGAAGGTCCAGGCGCGCATGCTGGTGCCCGGCTCGAACCGGTCCTGCGCGGCCCAGGCCTTGAGCATGGTTTCCTGCACGAGGTCGTCGGCAAGGTCGGGCCGGCCGCACAACCCGCGGGCGAAGGCGCGCAGGTGCGGCAGCACGGCGATGAGTTCGCGCTTGAAGTCCGCCGTCGCCGACGGCGCGTGGACGTCAGCCATTGTCGCCCTTGTCCAGTTCGTCGAGCAGCCGGGTGAAATTCTCGGGCAGCGGCTCGTCAACCACCGAATCGTATAGCTGTCGCAGGCCTTGCGCCCAGTCCGGACCTTTCGCCTTGCCCGGACCACCGGCCTTTCTCGCCAACGCCTGCATTGCCTTCTTGTCCGCCATTTCCCGCCGTTACGCCTCCCGCCCGAAGACCGCCTGATCGACCGGACACAGCTGTCCGCTTCCGATCGTCCGCCTGCCGCCGGCGACCCGCCAGCTTGCGCCCCGCGCATCATGCGCGTTTGCACTGTGGAACGAAACGGGCCAAGCGTTGTTCCCGCAATTGCATGCCGCGGCGTGCAATGAAGCCGGCCGGAGGCGTCCGGCGGCCGGTGCGGGGGCTGGCAAGGGGGGAATGGAGACAGCGTGAAGGGTCCCGGCGTGGACAGGACGTTTGCCCCGCGATACCGCGAACAGCGCTGGTACGAGCGGCTGCCGCGCGCCCTGCCGGTGGGCATCTTCGTCCTGACCATGGCGATCACCGCGATCAGCGTTTCGGCGATCGAGCGCGCCAACGCGCAGAGCGAGCAGGCCCGCCTCGCGCAATCGGCGCAAATCATCGCGTCCGGGCTGGAGCGGCGGGCCAATGCCAGCGCGTCCTACCTGCGCTCGGGCGCCGCGCTGTTCTCCACGCAACAGGTAGTCGCCGCGCCCATGTTCCGCACCTTCATCTCCGAGCTGCGGCTGGGCGACAACTTTCTCGGCTCCGACGGGATCGGCTGGGCGATGAAGGTCGATGCCGGCTCGGTTCCCGTGGTCGAGGCGGCGATGCGCCGCACGCGCGACGCCGGCTTCCGCATCCATCCAACGCCCGCACCCGGCAGGTTCGCGGTGCCGGTCATGTACATCCAGCCCGAATCGCAGCGAAACGCCCGCGCGATCGGTTATGACATGTATTCCGAGCCGGTCCGCCGTGAAGCGATGGTCGCCGCCGAAATGACCGGCCGGCCCGTCGCGACCGGCAAGGTGGTGCTGCAGCAGGAGGGCGACGCGCCGCAGCCCGGTTTCCTCATCTACATGCCCGTCTACGCGATGAAGGCCAACGGCGAGACGACGCAGGACCTGCGCGGGTTCGTCTACAGCCCGTTCAACGCGGCGGCCTTCGTGCGCTCGTCGGTCGACATCGACCGGCTCGGCGACGTCGGGCTGCGCGTCTACGACGGCGCGCCGCGCCCCCGCAACCTGCTGGCCGAAATCCCGATCGACTTGCCTTCGGGACGTATCGTCACGCACACCATACCGCTCGCCAGCCGCACCTGGACGATCGAGGTCGAGGCGCGCCGGTCGCCGACGCTGAGCACGATGTCGGTCACCACCTTGCTGTTCGGCCTGCTCGTCGCGACGCTGCTGATGGTGCTCTCGCGCCTCGTCACCAGCCGCGCGGCCGAGGACAGGGTGGCGCTCGAATGGTTCGAGCAGCAATCCTCGATCCGCAACTCGCTGACGCGCGAGCTCAACCACCGGGTCAAGAACACACTGGCCAACGTGCTGTCGATCATCACGCTGACGCGCCGCCGCGCCAGCGACCTCGACAGTTTCGCGCAGAGCCTGGAAGGGCGCATCCGCGCGCTCTCGGCGACGCACGACCTGCTGACCCAGTCCGACTGGGGATCGACCCCGGTCGAGGCGGTGGTTCGCGCCGAGCTGGCGCCCTATGCCCAGGATGCCGGACGCGACCTCGTGCTGCGCGGTCCAGATGTCGAACTCGCGCCCAACGACGCGCTGTCGCTCGGTCTGGCGATCCACGAACTGGCGACGAACGCGGCCAAGTACGGCGCACTGAGCATCGACGAAGGCCGCGTGACCGTGTCTTGGAAGCTTCTCGCGGCGGACCTCGCGCGGATCGAGTGGACCGAGGCAGGCGGCCCGCCGGTCGACCCGGCGATGGCGCGTTCGCGCGGCTTCGGCACCGACCTCATCGAGAAGATCGTCGCGCACGAACTGCGCCACCCGGTTGACCTCAGGTTCGACCCCGCGGGGGTGCGCTGCACCCTGCTGATCCCGGTACGCCGGAGGTCGGAGGACTTCGCGATCCGCGAGGGGAAGTAGGGGAGCGGGCCGGTGCCGCGCGGTAGGGCCGGACGGCCTTGCCGCGCGCCGGAACAGCGTCGATCCCCGGTAACAGGCCAGCCCGACCGGCGGAAAAACATCACCCCAACGGCCTGCTCGACCCGAAAAACAGTGCCTGGCTGATCGCGGCACGCACCGTGGCTTCCTGGAACGGCTTGGTGATCAGGTAGGTCGGCTCGGGCCGGTCGCCGGTCAGCAGCCGTTCGGGATAGGCGGTGATGAAGATCACCGGCACGCTGGCGATCGCGAGGATGTCGTCGACCGCATCCAGGCCCGAGCTGCCATCGGCCAGCTGGATGTCGGCGAGCACCAGCCCCGGCGTGTGCGCCGCAACGATGTCACGCTCCTGGCTGCGCGTCGCGGCGAGGCCGCAGACGTCGTGACCCAGCGTGCGGACAAGGTCTTCGAGCTGCATCGAGATCAGCGGCTCGTCCTCGATGATCAGCACGGTCGTGGCCGATTCGCGCTCGATCTCGTCGACCGCGTCCTCCACTAGCCGTTCGACCTCGGCGGGCGTGCGGTCCATGATCCGCGCCGCCTCTGCCACGCTGAAATCCTCGAGCGTGGTCAGCAGCAGCGCCTGGCGGTTGAGCGGGGTCATGTGGCCGAGCCGTTCCTGCGCCGCGGATTCGAGCGTGCTCCGGTCGGCTCCGGCATCCACCGGCGCGGGGGGCGCGACGTGCGCGCTCGACCACAGGCGGTTGAACACGCGGTAAAGCGCCGCCCGGCCCTCGCCGACCTCGCGCCGCAGGTCCGCATCGGCCAGCGCCGCCTCCAGCATGGCCCGAACATAGGCGTCGCCCGCGGCCTGGCTGCCGGTCAGCGCGCGGGCATAGCGGCGCAGATACGGAAGGTCCTTTGCTATCCTGGCGCCTAGCGGCATCGATACCCTTTCCCGTTCTGTCGACGGTTGCCGAACGCAGGGGGGGCGTTCCGGTTCCCGGCGCGAGCACCCGCGAACCTGCCGGGACGGTCGAATCCCAAAATATTTTTCACCTGTCTCGGGAACGCAATGTCGGGATGCTCATTGTCGTTGTGTCACCCGCCGAGACCCCCCTCCCGTCCAAGCGGCTGGTGACACGATCCCGAAAGGCCCCCGCCGGCGACAGGCGGGGGCCTTTTTACTGGAATCCGGCTTACGGGACCTCCGTCCCCGAAGGGCGTCAGAGCGCCTTGTCGTAGATGCGGTATTCGCTGTTGACGTGGCTCTCGATGGCGTCGGCGATCGCCACCATTCCCTGGTTGTCGTCGAGGATCCAGCCGATCTCGCCGCGCTTCGCGCCGTAGTTGGCGATTGCGTTCCTGCGGATGTATTCGATCATCATGAAGGCGAGCTGGCTGGCGAGGCGCGAGGCCTGCAGCTTCCTGCGCACACCCATCAGCGGCACGCGCATGGTGTGGACCCTGGGCTTCCTCAGCCACAGCAGCAGCCTGGCCCAGCCGAACGGGAGCAGAGATCCCTTGAGCGGCTTCAGCGCCTCGTTGAGGTCGGGCAGCGTCATCATGAAGGCCACCGGCTCGCCGTCGTATTCGGCGATCATGATCAGGTCCTCGTGGACGATCGGTTTGAACTTCTTGCCGGCATAGGCGATCTCGCTGTCGGTGAAGGGCACGAAGCCCCAGTTGTCCGACCAGGCATCGTTGAGGATGTCGAGGATGATCGCCGCTTCCTGGTCGAACTTCGACTTGTCGACGTTGCGCACCCGGATGCGCGCGTTCTTCTCGCCCGAGGCGACGATGCGCTGGATCAGCGGCGGGAACTGCCTGGTCACGTCGAGCTCGTAGGTCAGCAGCGACTTCGCCGGCTGGTAGCCCAGCGCTTCGATGTAGCCCTGATAGCGCTTGGGCTGGTAGCCCATCATCACCGTGGGCGGATGGTCGTGGCCCATGACCAGCTGGCCCGGCTCTTCCCACACCGACATCGACAGCGGCGCCAGCACGCGGGTCATGCCGTGTTCGCGCAGCCAGTCCTCGGCCCGCGCGATCAGCGCCTGCGCGACGCCCTCGTCCTCGGCCTCGAGCAGGCCCCAGTTGCCCGTGCCCGGCCCCATTCCCTGTTCGGGCGACATGGAAAGCGCCTGATGGTCGATGTGGGCCGATATGCGCCCCACCGGCCGGCCGCCGCGATGCGCGAGAAACAGCTGGACGTCGGCATGCTCGAAGAACGGGTTCTTGCCGGGCGTGATCAGCTCCATCGCTTCCATCCTGAGCGGCGGCACCCAGTTGGGGTCATCGCCGTTGAGGCGGTATGCGAGGTCGACGAAGGCCTTGCGCCCAGCCTTGTCCGATACGGGAGTGATCGCTACTTCACCGTTGGCCACGTTCTTGCCTTTGTTTGGAATTAGGGGAGCCTTCGCCGGAGCCCTGCGGGGCCGGCCGGCCAGTTGTCAAGCCGGACACGAACGAGCCGGCCCGGGTCACTTACGGAACACGCGTCATGATTGCCAGCGATACTATCGATCGTCCCGCCACGGCGCCTGGCGCGCCTTCCCTGCCACGCGGGCTTGCCGGCACGCCCGACGACAAGGAGATGCTGCGCGCCGCGGCCGATCTGACGCGTGACATCAGCGTGGCGCGCGCGGGCATCTACTGGCCCGACATGCTCCTTTCGGTGACGCTGGGCTATGCGCTGCTCGCGGCCACGATCTTCAGCCACTCGACCGCGGCGGCGTTGGCGCTGGGCGTGGTTTCGGCGCTGTTCCTCTATCGCGCGCTGCTGTTCATCCACGAGCTGACGCATATCCACAAGACGGCGCTTCCCGGCTTCCGCTTCGCGTGGAACCTGCTGCTCGGCATTCCGCTGCTGATCCCCTCGTTCATGTACGAAGGCGTGCACACGCTGCACCATACCCGCGTGCGCTACGGCACGGCGGAAGACCCGGAATACCTGCCTCTGGCGCTGATGAAGCCGTGGACGCTGCCGCTGTTCACGCTCTCGGCGCTGCTGCTGCCGGTGGGTCTGCTGATCCGCTCGGCGCTGCTCGTGCCGCTCGGCGTGGCGATCCCGCCGCTGCGCCGGCTGGTGTGGGAGCGCGCTTCGTCGCTCTCGATCAACCCGGCGTTCCGCCGCCGCCCGCCCGAGGGTGACTTCGCGCGGATGGTGTTCTGGCAGGAACTGGGCGCTTCGGCCTGGGCGATCGTCGTGCTGGCGTGGTCGGCGACGCATTCGTGGCACCCGCTGGCCGTCGCGATCGGGGTCGTCTCGCTGGTCGCGCTGCTCAACCAGGTCCGCACTCTGGTCGCGCACCTGTGGGAGAACGAGGGCGAGGCCATGACCGTCACCGGGCAGTACCTCGATACCGTCAACGTGCCGCCCACCGCCGCGCTGGGCGGTCTTTGGGCCCCGGTGGGCCTGCGCTACCATGCGCTGCACCACCTGCTGCCGAGCCTGCCCTACCACTCGCTGGGCGAGGCGCACCGCCGCCTCATCGCGCAGCTAGGGCTCCAGTCGACCTACAACCGGTCGAACTATCCCAGCCTGCCTCCGCTGCTCATGCGGCTGGTCAGAAGCACGATGGTCCGGCGCTGAGCCACTTCGTTCATGCATTGCACAGCCTGATCGGCTAGGCAGCTAGCCGGGAGTATCGGCGGGACGGTCGGCAATGGCGCCTTCGCGGGCGCGTGACCGAGACGAGGCCGCATGTCCGAAACCCATCCCGTTCCCTCCGGCAGGCTCGCACCCATTTGGCTGATGGGGCTGGCAAACGCGGTGCTCGGCCTCAACGGCGCGCTGCTGCTGGTGACGATCCCCCAACTGCTCGCCGCGCGCGGGGTGCCCGAGACCGAGATCTCCACCGTCACCGCGATCGGGCTGATCCCGGCCTTCGCGGTGGTGCTGATCGCGCCGGTCCTCGACGTGCGGCTGACGCGGCGCGCCTACTGCTGGATATTCGGACCGCTCGCCGCGGTGCTCAGCACCACCGCACTGTTCCTGCTCGGCGACTTCGCGCTGCTCGTGCCGGTCGTGCTCGCCGCGCAGTTCTGCGTCGCGCTCTACGTCTCGGCGCTGGGCGGCTGGCTGGGGGCGAGCCTGCCCAAGGAGGCCGACGGCCAGCTCGCGGTGTGGTTCAACATCGGCAACGGCGGCGGCTTCGGCATCGGGGCCGCGGCCAACATGTGGTTCTACCAGCACCTGCCGCATGCGGCGGCTTTCCTTGCCGCCGGAGCGCTGCTGGTCGTGCCCCTGCCGCTGCTGTTGCTCCCGCCGGCTCCGCGCGAGGCGGTGAGCCAGTTGAACGAGAGCTTCGGCCGGCTGGCGCGCGATGTCGGGGCGCTGCTCCGCCAGCCGCCGATGCGGCGCCTGCTGCTGCTGTTCGCGCTGCCCTGCGCCTCGTTCGCGCTCACCAACATGTTCGGCGGGATCGGCAACGACTTCGGCGCTTCGCCCGCTATGGTCGCGTGGGTCTCGGGCTGGGGCGTGCTGCTGCCGTCGCTGCTGACCTCGCTGGTTGCAGGCGTTATCCTCAAGTTCCTGCGCCCCCCGGTGTTCTACCTGCTGACCGGGGTGGTCGGCGCAAGCGTCACACTTGCCACGTTGCTCCTGCCGCGCACGCCCGAGACCTTCATCTTCGCGGTCGTGGCGGAGAACGTGTTCCAGACCGCGGCCTTCACCATCCAGAACGCGATCATGTTCCGTTCGATCGCGCCCGACAGCCCGGTCGCCGCCACGCAGTTCGCGGTGCTGACCGCGGCGGTCTCGGTGCCGATCTCGTACATGCAGGCGCTCGACGGACGCGGTTATGGACTGGGCGGACTTTCGGGCGCCTTCCTGACCGACGCGCTGCTTTCGCTCACGGCCTGCGCGCTGATTGCGGTGCCGGTGCTGCGCTGGATGCGTTCGGGCGGGTTCGAAGCCGAAGCGCCCGCACCGGCTACTCCCCGGTAGCGCGCGCCAGCTGCCGCGCGATGAGCGCCAGCAGCGCAAGCGCCAGCCCGGAGATGCCCGCATTCATCAGCCAGAAGCGCATGGGGCCAAGCGGCTCGTACCAGCCTCCGATCCAGCCGACGCCATAATTTCCGAGCGCAAGCGCAACGAAGGTGAGCGCCATCATCCGCCCTCGCACCCGCTCCGGCGCGTTGCCCGACACAAGCGCGAGCAGCGGCGGCCAGTAGAACATGAACGAAATTCCCGCCAACGTGCAGGCGGCGAGCGGCCAGAGCACGGAAACCTTGCCGGCGGGCCACAGCGCGGCGGGCACGGCCAGCACCAGCCAGCAGGCAGCCATGATCGCCGCGCCGATCGCGATCTTGGTCAGCGCGTGCCACTCGCGTCCCGCGCGCTGCTGCGCGGCGAACAGCGCTAGCAGGAAGGGCGCGCAGATCATCGAGGCGAGCGGGTCGATCGACGAGAACCACGCGGTCGGCACCCGGCCAAACGCGGTGGACAGCTCGACGTGCGTATCGACCCAGACCAGCATGACGTTGCCGATCTGCATGTACGAGGCCGTCACCGGCACGGTCAGCAGCCCGGCGGCGATCAGCGCGAAGCAGCGGTGCACTTCCTGGCGGTTCAGCGGCGCGCGCTCTGCAGGAGAGCCGCGCGGCGGTTCGGGCGCGTAGAACTTGAAGCCCGAAGCATAGATGACGAGCGCCAGCAGCATCAGCGCCGCCGCAGCGCCGAAGCCGTAATGCCAGCCCGCGGCCTGTGCCAGCGCGCCGCACACGATCGGGCCGACGAAGGCCCCGAGGTTGATCCCGGTCGAGAAGATGACGAAGCCGCGAGCGCGGCAATCGCCGTCGTGCGCTCCGGGATAAAGCGCGCCGACCTGCGCCGAGATATTGCCCTTGAGCAGGCCCGTGCCGGCAATGAGCAGCAGCAGGGCGGCGACGAATGTCGCGTCGAAGGCCATCGCGATGTGTCCGGCGCAAAGCATCAGCGCGCCTGCCGCCACCGTCCGCCGCGCGCCGAGGAAGCGGTCCGCGACATAGCCGCCCAGTACCGTCGCGAGATAGACCGTGCCGGTGTAGAACCCATAGACGGCCGAAGCGAACGCCTGGTCCGACTGTGGCGCGCCGAGCAGGTTGCGCAGGGCGGAGAGCCCGATCGCGTGCCCGCCCGACGGGAACAGCGCGTTCAGCATGTAGAGCACCAGAAGGCTCGACATGCCGTAGTAGGAGAAGCGCTCCCACGCTTCGGTCCCCGAAAGGAACCACAGCCCGCGCGGATGCTGCTGGCGTGCCTGGGCGGCGGTCGCGTTCATGCCCATCTCCTGCCCGGCTGCGTGGCGGGGCTGTCCGGCGCACGATGGCAGGTTATCGGGGCCCGCGCTATTCCTCGGTGCGGATCAGCACCGCCTCGCCGATCAGCAGGAACAGGAACAACGGCGCCCATGCCGCGAGCAGCGGCGGGTAGCCGCCGAAGTTGCCCATCGCCAGCGCGGCGTTGTCGACCACGAAGTAGGCGAAACCCAGCGCCATGCCGATCACCGCGCGCACGAACAGCCCGCCCGACCGCGCGAGACCGAAGCCGGCGACCGCGCCGAGCAGCGGCATCAGCAGCGCCGAGAGCGGGCCCGACAACTTGTGCCACCACTTCCCCTGGAGCTCGCTGGTGCGATAGCCCGCGTCACGGATCGCGGCGATCGAGCGCGAGAGCTGGAACAGCGATTCCCCGTCGGCGTCGGTCTTGCGGATCACCACCTGCACCGGCTGAACCGCCTTCGCCAGCACCACCGGGCCGGGCAGCAGGGTCTGCGCCGCGCTCTGCACGTCGAAGCTTTCGGGCTTGTCGAACGTCCAGCCGGGATTGGCATAGCGCGCGGCGGGGGCCGAAACGATGCGCGTCACCATGCCCGAGGGGTCGCGCTGGTACCAGCTGACCCCGGTCATCGTCATGGCGTCGCCCTCGCCGGTCGCGGTCCTGGCGAACATGATGTTCGCGCCGTCCTTGAGCCAGACGTTCGAGTGGACCTCGCTGTCCCTGGGCAGCGGGCCATAGTCGACCGCCTGCCACGCCTTGAGCGTCGCGGTCGAGCGGGTGACGACGCGCTCGTTGAAGCCGAAGGTGACGAGCGCGGTGACGCCTGCGACGAGGAACAGCGGCGCCAGCACCTGGTGCGCCGACAGCCCAGAGGCCTTCATCGCGATCACTTCGCTGTTCTGGTTCAATGTCATCAGCGTGATGATCGTCGCCAGCAGCACCGAATAGGGCAGGAACCGCGATATCAGCTGCGGCATGCGCAGGCCGACGTAGGTCAGCAGCTGTGTCTGGCCGTTGCCGGGATATTCGAGGATCTTGCCGCTCTCGCCCAGAAGGTCGAGCATCATCAGCACGATCACCAGCATCATCAGCACCGCGACGATGCGCACCGCGAACATCTTGCCGATGTAGGCGGTCATGGTCCGCGAAGGCAGGAATTCAAGCTGCACGGGCGGCTCCGTTGTCATCGGGTTGGCGAACTGCCGCGCGGTCGGACGGCAGGCGGCTGCGGGCGAACAGGCGGCGCAGCGCGTGGCTCGACCGGGCGAAGGCGCGCTCCAGCCCGCCGATCGGCTGGCCGCCGGGAACATAGGCGATGCGCCAGTACATCCACACGATGAGCAGCGCGAACAGCGCGAACGGGCCCCACAGCGCCAGCGTGGGGTCGATCCGGCCGAGCGAGGCGACGTCCTGCCCGTACTGGTTGACCTTGTGATAGGCGACCACCATCACGATCGACACGAACACGCCGAGCGCGGAGGTCGATCGCTTGGGCGGCACCGCCAGCGACACGGCGAGCAGCGGCAGCAGGAACATCATCACCACCTCGACCAAGCGGAAGTTGAGGCTCGCCCGGCTTTCCGCGCGGGCGAGCGGGGCGGTGCTCCGCGACCAGCCGATGCGCAGCAGTTCGGGCAGGAAGTATTCGGTCTCCGCTCCGCCGCGCTTCCTGAACTGTTCGACCCTGGGCAGGTCGATCGGCAGGTCCTGGCTGGCGAAGGTCAGCACGCGCGGCGTGGTGATGCCGGGGCCGCTCTGCACGATCTGCCCGTCGGTCAGGCGCAGGATCACCGTGTCGGGCGTCTGCCGGTTGGCGAAGAAGCGCCCCTCGCGCGCGGTGATCACCATGGTCTCGCCCTTCGAGGTGGAGACGCGGGCGAAGATGCCCTGAAGGTCTCGGCCCTCTTCGCGGCTGGAATCGATGCGCAGCGCGGTCTTGTCCTGCAGCGTGTTGAACTCGCCGATCTTGATCGAGGCGCCCAGCGCGCCCGACTGCAGCTCGAAGTTGAGCTGCTCGTAATAATAGCGCGCGAGCGGCTGGAGGTAGCTGACGATCAGCAGGTTCACCACCGCCAGCGCGATGGTGAACAGATAGGGCGCGCGCAGCAGGCGGGTATAGGACAGGCCCACCGCGCGCATCACGTCGAGCTCCGAGCTGATCGCCAGCTTGCGGAAGGCGAACAGGATGCCCAGCATCAGCCCGAGCGGGATCGCCAGGCTGGCGTATTCGGGCAGCAGGTTCGCCAGCATCTTGAACACGATCGACACCGGCCCGCCCTCGGTCGCGACGAAGTCGAACAGGCGCAGCATCTTGTCGAGCATCAGCAGCGAGGCGGCCAGCACGAACACGGCCAGCATCGGCACCAGCGTGAGCCGGGCGATATAGCGGTCGGTGGCGGTGAGGAACTTCACTTGGCGTTGCTGTCTGCCGGCTGCGAATGGGGTGCGGGATTGGCCCGGCGGCGCGTTTCCTTAGCCGCCCCTCCGGTTGCGCGAAAGGGATAATCTGGCGAGCGAAAGAGCATTCCCGCGAGCTTGGCGCGCGCGCAATTCGCGGATAAGCATCGGGCGATGGACACTCCGACGCCGCCGCACCCGCCCGAAACTCATGCGATTCACCGAATCGGCTGGCTGCGGGCCACCGTGCTCGGCGCGAACGACGGCATCGTCTCCACGGCCAGCCTGATCGTCGGCGTCGCCGCGGCGGGCTCGGACCGCGACGCGGTGATCGTCGCGGGCCTTGCCGCACTGGTCGCGGGCGCGATGGCGATGGCGGCGGGCGAATACGTCTCGGTCGCCAGCCAGGCCGATACCGAGGCCGCGAGCCTCGTCAAGGAGACGTGGGAACTCGCCAACATGCCCGAGGCGGAGCGCGCCGAGCTCGTGGCGATCTACCGCGCGCGCGGCCTTTCCGCGGAGCTGGCCGGACAGGTTGTCGACGCGCTCCACGCGCACGACGCGCTGGGCGCACATGCCCGCGACGAACTGGGGCTCGCCAGCGAGCATCGCGCGCGGCCGGTGCAGGCGGCGATCGCCTCGGCGGCGAGCTTCGTCACGGGCGCCGCGCTGCCTCTGCTGGCCGCGGTGCTGCTGCCGGGCGCCATGATGATCCCGGGGGTCGCGCTGGCGAGCCTTGCCTACCTCATGCTGCTCGGCGGGCTCGGCGCGTGGGCCGGCGGCGCGCCGGTTGCGCGCGGTGTCGTGCGGGTGGCGTTCTGGGGCGCCGCGGCCTTCGCCGCGACCTGGGCGATCGGGCGGCTGTTCGGAACGACGGTCGGTTGAATTCGCCGGAGGGCGAGGGCGGTCAGGCCTTCTCCAGCGTGCACTGCAGCGGGTGCTGGTTCTGCCGGGCGAAGTCCATCACCTGGTTCACCTTGGTCTCGGCGATTTCGTAGGGGAAAATGCCGCAGACGCCCACGCCCTTCTGGTGGACGTGGAGCATCACGCGCGTGGCCTGTTCGAGGTCCATGTGGAAGAAGCGCTTGAGGACCATCACCACGAATTCCATCGGTGTGTAATCGTCGTTGAGCATGAGCACCTTGAACATGCTCGGCTTCTTGGGCCGGGCGCGGGTGCGCGTGGCCAGGCCGACCTGGTCCTGACCGCCCGCGCCGCCGCTCGAATCGCCGTCGTCGTCCGCGCCAAGGCGGACGGCGACCGAATCGCCGTCTAGGGTTG
>JAJXVK010000036.1 GCA_021782155.1 Pseudomonadota bacterium | reverse complement strand
ATGGGCATCGACACGCTCGCCGTGCTCGAGGCGGCGGGGACCAAGTGGAACTTCATGCCGTTTCGCCCGGGCCTTGTCGGCGGGCACTGCATCGGCGTCGATCCCTACTACCTGACGCACAAGGCCGAAGCCATCGGCTACCACCCGCAGGTCATCCTCGCCGGGCGGCGGATCAACGACGGCATGGGCGCACACGTCGCCGGGCAGATGGTCAAGGCGCTGCTCAGGCGCCGCATCCAGGTCGACGGGGCGCGCGTGCTGATCCTGGGGCTGACCTTCAAGGAAAACTGTCCCGACCTTCGCAACACCCGCGTGGTCGACGTGATCGCGGAGCTGCGCGACTACGGAGTCGATGTCGATGTTCACGATCCGTGGGTGAGCGCCGGGGACGCGCGCCACGAATACGGGCTCGACATGATCGACGAGCCGCAGAAGGGCGCCTACGACGGCGTGATCCTCGCCGTGCCGCACACCCGCTTTCGCGAAGCAGGGATCGAAACGCTCAACGCCTATGGCCGCAAGCACCACGTGTTCTGCGACCTCAAGAGCGTATTCGGCCCCGAGGACAGCGACCTCAGGCTCTAGGCGGCGCGGACGGGCCGGGGAGACCGCCCCAGCCCGCGCCCTGGATGCCTCGGCAAGCCGCCGCGAGCCGGTCAGAACTTCGTCGATAGCCCGACGTTGACCGAACGACCCCTGCCCGGAACCGGCCGCAACGCACCCGTCGCCTTGTAGTCGCCCAGCGAGACCCCGCCGAGCGGCTCGAAATACACGTCGTCGAACAGGTTGTCGGCCGAGACGCTGAGCTTCCAGCCCGCCAGCGCATAGGCGGCGCGCAGGTTGACCAGCGTGTAGCCGCTCGTCACCGGCTCATTGCGCACGGGATCGACCCGGTCCTTGCGCGCCACGAACAGCACTTCCGCGCCCGCCTCGAACGGCCCCGCAGCGTGGCCGATGCCGACCGCCGCGTTGAACGGCATCTGATGATAGACCGGCTGGTGGAAGGAAAGGTTCCTTCCCCGCAGCCAGCTCGCCCGCGCGGTGAGGCTGGTGCCCTTCGCCAGCGGCAGGCTCGCCGAGGCGTCGAGCCCGTGGAACCCGGCCTCCTCGTTGGCGAACCGGAGCTGCACGAAGCCGGTGGGCATGCCCATCGCGTTGGTCAGCGCCTGCAGGAAGCCCGCGTCGATGTAGCCGTTCACATGCGTATAGTACGGCGAGAGTTTCAGCGTCGCGCCGCCCTCGTGGCCCAGACGCAGCGCCGCGCTCAGCGTGTCGGCGCGCTCGGGCTTGAGATCGAGGTTGCCGACATAGCCGTTGCCGTCGCCGTACCAGCCGATCATCCGGCTCGCCATCGCGCCGCGGCCCCACGAATAGCGCTCGTAGATGTTGGGCGAGCGGACCTTGTGCGCATAGCCCAGCTCGATCGCCACGGCCTTGCCTGCCTGCCAGCTCGCCAGCAGCGTGCCCGACCAGTTGTCGTCGACGCGGTGGCGGTCGGCGGCGTTGAACGCGCCCGCCGCCTTGGCGTCGGCCATCTGCATCATGCTCGTGCCGTAGGGCGCTACAAGGCCGGTGTTCATCGCCACGCGGTCGTAGCGCACTCCCGCGAGCGTCGAAAACGATGGCGTCCAGTGCTGCTCCCACTCGCCGAATGCACCCAGCCGGTCGCGGTGCGCGGCGTTGACGTTCACGAAGGTGTTGGGGCCCATCATCATGCTGCCCGCGACCGGCGGCCACCAGTCATTGAGCCACTCGTTATGGTAATCGGCACCAGCGCGCAGCGAGGCGGTCTTCGAGAGCGGCAGCTCGATCTTCACCGCGGCGGTGAAGGTGTCGACGTCGGTGTTCATCGGCATGTCGCCGGGGAGCTTGTCGGCGAGGAAATTCATCTCGTGCCGCGTCTGGCGGTAGCTTCCGGGTAGGTCGAGCTTGCCCCAGTCGAACAGGCCCTTGTAGCGGCCATTGACGAACCATGAGCGGTTGCCGGTCATGTCCATGTACTGGTTGGGGAAGCCTTCGTAGGGCGCGTGGTGGTAGCCGCCCTTGAGCTCGAACAGCCCGGCCGTGGTCTGGGCGGCGAGCGCGAGCTGGTGGTCGGTCTTGGCATATTCGGTCGAGCGGACAACGCCGAGGTCGCCGCCGCCCGAATAGCGCCCGGCGGCGGTGTAGGAGCCGCTGTAGGTCGCGCTCACGTGCTTGCCCGCAGCGGTCAGCGTGAGCGCGGTGCTCACCCCGTCGCCGTTCGAGCGGTAGAAGGCCGAGGCCTCGCCGGTCAGCAGCAGGTTGCCGTCGATCGCGAACCTGGGCGGCGCGGTCTCGACCGAGATCACCCCGGCGATGGTGTCGCCGCCCATGCTCACCGGCGAGACACCCGGCACCACCGCGATCGAGGCGATGGTCTGCGGGTCGGTGTAGGACAGCGGCGCGTTCATGTCGTTGGGGCACGCCGCGTCGATCGGCACGTTGTCGACGACGATGCGGATGCGCTGCTCGCTGAGGCCGCGTACCGAAGGCATCGACGAAACTCCGCCGCCGGTGTTGGCGGCGACGCCGGGGATCGCGGTGATCAGCGCGCCGGTATCGGGCGTGCCGTCGGCATCGCGGCGGATGTCCTCGCGCGACAGCGTGGTGCCGGTGACCGGCGCTTCCACGATATGCCGCGCAGGACTTGCGGCGGGAGGCGCGAAGGCAGCGGTCAGCGTGCCGTCGTCGTCCGCCTCCTGCGCATGGGCGGCAAAGGGCAGCAGGCAGGCGGACGCGAACAGGGCGGCGGTGAGGCCGCGGGACTTGATGGACATTGGAATGACTTTCCCGAGAACCGGCAGGGCAGGCGACCGGGGCGGTCAGCCCCGTCCGCGCGCCGGAGGTGTAGCTATGGAAGGCCCGCCGCTCCGGCAGGCCAACGGCTCAGGAAAGCGCGGGCGGTCCGCGCAAGGGCGGGCTCAGGAAGCGGACGCGCGGCAGCGGCGCGGCGACGAGGGCTGCGAACGCCAGCGCGAAGACGAACAGGATCGCGGCGACGACGAACGGTGCGTCGCTCGCTCCCACCGTGCCGAAAGACAGCGCCGAGAACGGGCAGTCGCTCGATCCCTTGTGCCTGGCGTCGTCGGCGGGATCGCCGTGCCCGGCCAGCGGCACGAGCACTTGTGCCAGCGCGTGGTCGGGCTGGCCGTCGCAGAACTCGATCGTGATCGACTTGCCACCCGCCGAACCGACCATGTAGCCGACCGGCAGCAGCGCCTTCATGGCGAGCGCCATCGCCACGACCAGCGCGGCGAGACAGTGGTGCTTCATGACAAAGGCGCGGAAGTGACCCATCCCTGTGGTGCGCGTTAGCGGATGCCTATTCGCCTGTCACCAAGCGTTCGCGCCAGGGATCAGGGCGCGAATCCGGCGTCCTCCAGCACTGCCTCGCGCAGCGCGTCGATGCCGAGCTTCGTCTCCGAGGACGTGACGATCACGCCCGGATAGGCGGCGGTGCGCTTCCTCGCTTCGGCCTCGGTGCGGGCGAGAACGCCGGCCAGCTCGCTCGCCTTGATCTTGTCGGCCTTGGTGAGCACCAGCCGGTAGCCGACCGCCGCCTCGTCGAGCATCTGCATCATCTCGGCATCGACCGGCTTCACCCCGTGGCGGCTGTCGATCAGCAGCAGCGTGCGCTTCAGGACCACGCGCCCGCGCAGATAGTCGCGCACCAGCCGGCGCCATTGCTCGACGACCTTGGGCGGGGCCTTGGCGAAACCGTAGCCGGGCATGTCGACCAGCCGCAGCCTGGTCGGCTCGCCCACTTCGAAGAAATTGAGTTCCTGCGTCCGGCCCGGCGTGACCGAGGTGCGCGCGATCGCCCGGCGGCCGGTCAGCGCGTTCAGAAGCGAGGACTTGCCCACGTTCGAGCGGCCCGCGAATGCCACTTCGGGCAGGCCGAGATCGGGCAGGAACTTGAGCGCGGGCGCGCTCTTGAGGAACTCGATCCGCCCCGCGAACAGCAGCCGCGCGGCTTCCGCGCGCGCCGCTGCCTCGTCGTCGTCCGTCGGGATGCCGGCAACCACCTCAGCCAGCCTTGCTCTTGCCCTTGGTTTCCCTGGCCGCCTGCGCCTTCAATTGCGGATGGCGGCTGTAGAGGAACTTCTGCTGCGCGATGGTGAGCAGATTCGAGGTGATCCAGTAGATCAGCAGGCCCGCCGCGAAAGGCGCCATCACGAACATCATGAACCACGGCATCAGCCCCATCATCTGCGCCTGCGCGGGATCCATCCCCGCGGTCGGATTGAGCTTGAACTGCGCCCACATCGTCACACCCAGCATCAGGGCAAGGATACCGATGCCGAGGAAGCTGGGCGGGGTGAACGGCAACAGGCCGAACAGGTTGAGGATGTGCAGCGGATCGGGCGCAGAAAGGTCATGGATCCACAGCACGAAAGGCTGGTGACGCATCTCGATGGTCAGCATCAGCACCTTGTAGAGCGCGAAGAACACCGGGACCTGCAGGAACATGGGGAGGCAGCCGCCGAGAGGATTCACCTTCTCCTCGCGGTAGAGCTTCATGATCTCTTCCTGCTGCTTCTGCTTGTCGTCCTTGTAGCGCTCCTGGATCGCCTTCATCTTGGGCTGCACCGCGCGCATCTGCGCCATCGAGGCGAACTGGCGCTGGGCGACGGGGAACATCAGCCCGCGCACGATCACAGTCAGCGCGATGATCGCCACGCCGAAGTTGCCGACCATCTTGAACAGCCAGTCGAGCAGCGCGAAGATCGGCTTCTCGAACCAGCGGAACCAGCCCCAGTCGATCGCGAGGCTGAAGTGCGGGATGCCCGCGCTCTCGTATTTCTCGAGGATCGCGTTTTCCTTCGCGCCGGCGAACAGGCGGGTCGTTGTGGTGGCCGAGGCGCCCGGCGCCACCGTTTGCGGCGCATAGATCAGGTCGGCGCGGAAGATGTCGCTACCCAGCGTGCGGAAGTCGGTGTCGGCCTTGGTTCCGGCATCGGGCACCAGCGCGGACAGCCAGTAGATGTCGGTGAAGCCGATCCAGTTGGCCTTGCCCGCCGGAGTGACCATCCCGCCTTCGGCCTTGGTCACGTCCTTGTAGTTGGTGCTGAAGCTGACCGAACCATCGAACGCGCCAATCGGACCCGAATGGATCGTCCAGGTATCGATGCTGGCGGTCTTGTCGGTGCGGTTGACCAGCGCGAAGGGCTTGACCACCACCGGCGCAGCGCCGGCGTTGGCGATGCTCTGCGTCGTGGTGACCATGTAGTCCTGGTCGACCGCGAAGCGGATCGCGAAGGTCTGCCCGGCGTTATTGGTCCACTTGAGCGTGACCGGCGTTTGCGGCGTGAGCTTCGTGCCGTCGGCCTGCCACAGCGTCTTCGCGTCGGGCGTCTGCACGCCTTCGCCCACCCAGCCGAACTGGCCATAGTACTGCGCGGGCGTGCCCGCCGGCGAGAACAGGCGGACCGGCGGGCTGTCCTTGGCTTCGGTCTCGCGGTACTTCGACAGCGTCAGGTCATCGAGCAGAGCGCCGTGCAGGTTGATCGAGCCGTGGACCATCGGGGTGTCGATCGCCACGCGGTCGGGCGAGGCGAGATCGGCGGCGAGATCCTTCTGCTCCGCCGCCACCGCGGCGGGATCGGCGAGCCCCCCCTCGCGCGTCGGCTTGGCCGCGCTCGACGAGCCGCCGCTTGCTGCCGCGGCCGGCGCCTGCGACGCCTCTGCAGCGGGCTTGGCGGGCTGCGGATAGAAGTACTTCATCCCGGCATCCCAGCCGAGGAAGAGCAGCACGGTGAGAAGCCCGGCCAGGATGAGATTGCGATTCTTGTCCACTGCTTGTCGTCTCGCGTCCCGTGGAAATTCAGGGGGAAGGCGCCCGTCAGGGCACCGGGTCGTGGCCGCAGCCACCCCAAGGGTGGCAGCGCAATAGCCGCTTCGCCGCAAGCCAGCCACCCTTAATCGCGCCATGCTTCCGCAAGGCCTCGATGGCGTACTGCGAACAGCTTGGCGTGTAGCGGCAAGTCGGCGGAAGCACGCGCGAAGGGCCGATCTGCCAGAACCGGGCGATGCCGATCAGCAGCCACTTCATCGCGCGCCGCCTTGCCTGGACTTTGGCCGCCGGGGTCCGCGCGGCGGGTCGCCCTTGCCGGCGGCAGCGCGGGCGAGCGCTTCACCGAGTTCGCGGCGCAGCGCGGCGAAATCGCGCTCGACCCCGCCCTCGCGTCCGATCAGCACGTGGTCGGCCTGCGCGATCCCGGCTTCGGGGAGCAGTTCGCGCAGCAGCGCGCGGAAACGGCGCTTCATGCGGTTGCGCACCACCGCGTTGCCGATCTTCCTGGTGACGGTCACGCCGAACCGCATTGCGATATCGCCGGGGTCCTCGCCGCGGCGGCGGACGAGCAAAACGAACCCGGGCCGCGAGACCCGGGTTCCACGATTCGCCGCAAGGAAATCGGCCCGCCTGGCGATGACGCCAAGGCGTGCCGGCCGGCGCGGGGCGGAAGCAGGCGCATCGGCCTGCCCATCACGCCCTGGTCCGGTCAGGCCGACAGCTTCTTGCGGCCGCGCGCACGGCGGGCGCGCAGGACCTTGCGGCCACCGGGGGTCTCGCTGCGGCTGCGGAAGCCGTGGCGGCGCTTGCGCACGAGGCGGCTGGGCTGGAAAGTGCGCTTCATCGTTCTTCTCTCGACTGGCCGCGCCCCCAGCGAATCGGTGACGCGACGAAAACACCAGGGCGCCGCCGCAAGCGACGGGCGCGAAATCAGACGCGCGCCGATACGGGAGAGTCCCCGCCGCGTCAAGGCACAGCCGCGCCTTTCCGCGCGGCGAGACGTGTTGCTGCCATGCGCGGGCTGGTCTAGGTCCCCGGTCATGACCGGGTCGCCCGCACGTCAATGGCCGAGGCCGCTACGCTGGCTGCGCGCGGCATGGAGGCGCAGCGGTGCCCGCACGCCGGGTCTCGCGCTGTTCGTGGTGATCGCCGCGGGGCTGCTTGGCTGTCTCGCGCTGATCGTGACGACGCTTCAGAGCGAGCGCGACCAGCGCGCGCAGGCCGCGCGAACCGCCGGAGTGATCGGCTCGCTCAACGACATGCTGGTGGCGACGGTGCTCGGCGAGACCGGCCAGCGCGGCTACCTGATCACCAACGACGAGCGCTACCTCGCCCCCTGGCGCGATGGGCGCGCGCAGTACCGTGCGGCGCTGGGCCGGTTGCACGGCCAGCTTGGCGCCTCGCTGCCGGCCAGCCAGCGCGACCTCGTCGGCCGGATCGAGCGGCTCGGCGATTCGAAATGGGCGGAAATGGACGACACCGTCGCGCTGATGCGCCAGGGCCGCGTGGTCGATGCGCAGGTCCGCGTGCTCAGCGACGAGGGCCAGGCGCTGATGAGCGGATTGCGCGACGCGGTGCAGCAGCTCGAATCGATCGAGCGCGGCAAGCTCGGCGCGGCGAGCGACCGCGCCAGCGCCGCCGAGGCGCGGATCACGCCCTTGCTGCTCCTTCTGTTCCTGGCGATCGTCGTGGCGCTGGCGCTGGGGCTGTGGCAGATCGGCCGCGTGGCGCGCGCCGAGGCCGCCGCCGCCAACGCCGACGCCATTGCCGCCGCCCGCGACCGCGCCGACCTGCTCGCGCGCGAGCTCAACCACCGGGTCAAGAACCTGTTCGCAGTGGTGCTCGCCATCGTCAGGATGACCGGCAAGGGCGATCCCGCCGCCAAGCCGACGGTCGACCGCATCGCCGAACGCATCCACGCGCTCGTCACCGCGCACGACGTGACGCAGGGGACCGCCGAGGCCCCCGAAGTCGACCTTGCCGACCTCGTCGAGAAGGCGATCGCCCCCTACCGCGCCGACCCGGCGCAATGCGCGCTCGACGGCGAGGCCACGATCCTGCCCGCACGGCTGGCCATGCCGATCGGCCTCGTGCTCCACGAACTGGTGACCAACGCGGTCAAGTACGGTGCCTGGTCGCAGCCCGAGGGCCGGCTGGCGGTGCGCTGGCGGCGCGCCGGTGGCCGCGTGACGATCGACTGGCGCGAGACCTGCACGCTGCCCGGCGACGTCCCCGAGCGCACCGGCTTCGGCTCGATGCTGATGCAAAGCTCGGCCCGCCAGCTCGACGGCACGATCGCGCGCGAGTTCACCTCCGGGGGCCTGACCGTGCGGATCGACTTTCCCGCGGACTGATGCCGCGCACCGAGGCGCAAGCGCGGCTCAGTCCCCGTTCTTCTTCTCGCCCCGGGTCGATTCGACCATGCCCGGCGTGATGAAGCCGATCGGCGTGGGTTCCATAGCGCGCTTCTTCAGCTCGCCCTTCATCCGCGCGTATTCGGCTTCCATCTCCGCGGTCACCGTCGCGCGCGATTCCTCGAGCGCTGCGGCGAAGTCGGCGGCCGTGACGCTCTCCACCGCGCCGCCTGCGCGCCGGATGGCGCAAAGCCCCGCGCGGCGCACCACGTCTTCCAGGTCCGCGCCGGTGAAGCGGTCGGTCTTCGCCGCCACCTCGCCGAGGTCGACGTCGGCGGCCAGCGGCATCGCGGCGGTGTGGATCTTGAGGATGTGCTCGCGTCCCGCCGTGTCGGGCGTGCCGACATAGACCAGTTCATCGAGCCGCCCGGGCCGCAGCAGCGCCGGGTCGACGAGGCCGGGCCGGTTGGTCGCGCCGATCAGCACCACCGACTGCAGCTCTTCCAGCCCGTCCATCTCGGCAAGGATGGTGTTGACCACCCTTCCGGTGACCTGCGGCTCGCTGCCTCCGCCGCTGCCGCGTGCAGGGACGAGGCTGTCGATCTCGTCGATGAACACCACGCAAGGGGCGACCTGCCGCGCGCGGGCGAACAGGCGGCTGATTTGCTGCTCGCTCTCGCCGTACCACTTGCTCAGCAGGTCCGAGGACTTGATCGAGATGAAGTTGGCCTCGGCCTCCTTGGCCACCGCCTTGGCGAGCAGGGTCTTGCCGGTGCCCGGCGGCCCATAGAGCAGGAAGCCCTTGGCCGGGCGGATGCCGAGCCGGTGGAACGCCTCGGGGTTGGTGAGCGGCAGTTCGATGCCTTCGCGGAGCTTTTCCTTGGCTTCGTCGATCCCGCCCACGTCGCTCCAGCCGACGGTCGGCGCCTGAACCATGACCTCGCGCATCGCGCTCGGCTGGACGCGCTTCAGCGCCTCGATGAAGTCGTCGCGTTCGACGCGCAGCGAATCGAGCACTTCGGGCGGGATCGTCTGCTGGTCGAAGTCCAGCTTGGGCATGATCCGCCGCACCGCCTCGATCGCCGCCTCGCGCGCCAGCGCGGCAAGGTCGGCGCCGACGAAACCGTGCGTGGTGCGCGCCAGTTCGCCGAGGTCGACGCCTTCGCCCAGCGGCATGCCGCGGGTGTGGATGCCGAGGATCTCGCGCCGGCCCATCTCGTCGGGCACGCCGACCACGATCTCGCGGTCGAAGCGGCCCGGGCGGCGCAGCGCCGCGTCGATCGCATCGGGGCGGTTGGTCGCGGCGATGACCACGAGGTTCGAGCGACCGTGAAGCCCGTCCATCAGCGTGAGCAACTGTGCGACGAGGCGCTTTTCCGCCTCGCCGTGGACCTGGTCGCGCTTGGGCGCGATCGAATCGATCTCGTCGATGAACACGATCGAAGGCGCGTCGCGCTGGGCTTCCTCGAACACCTCGCGCAGGCGCTTTTCGCTCTCGCCATAGGCCGAGCCCATGATCTCCGGCCCGTTGATGGTGAAGAAATTGGCGTCGCTCTCGTTGGCGACGGCGCGTGCAAGGCGGGTCTTGCCGGTGCCTGGCGGGCCGTGGAGCAGCACGCCCTTGGGCGGATCGACGCCCAGCCGGCGGAAAAGCTCAGGATAGCGCAGCGGCAGCTCGACCATCTCGCGCAGCTGGCGAATGGTGTCGTCCATCCCGCCGACATCGTCGTAGTTGACGTCGGCGCGTCCGTCGCGCGGCTCCTCGAATTCGGCGCGCAATTCGACTTCGGTGTTCTCGTCGATGTGGACCACGCCCTTGGGCACGGTCGAGACCACGGTGAGGCGTATCTGGGTCAGCGCGAAGGCTGGCGCGTTGAGCATCTGCTGCAGCTGGGGCGGCATGTCGCCGCGATTGACCTGCTGCTGCCCCGCGGTGGCGACAAGGTCGCCGGTGAGGACCGGGCGGCCGAGGAAGTTGCGCTTCAGCGCCTGTCCGGGCCCGTGGAGCCGCAACTCGCGTTGCGCGGGAGCGAAGACCACGCGCTGCGCAGGCCGCGATTCGGCCTTCCTCACCTCGACGTGTTCGCCCGAGCCGGCGCCGGCATTGGCGCGCTGGAGGCCATCGAGGCGAATCACCTGGAGCCCCTCGTCTTCGGGATAGGGCAGCAGCGCGCGCGCCACGGTGGCGCGCTTGCCGGTGATCTCTATGATGTCGCCCTCGGTCACGCCGAGCCGGCCCATCACTTCGCGGCTGATTCGCGCGAAGCCCTGTCCGCTCTCCTCGCCGCGCGCACCCGCGACCTGCAGCCGAACCGTTCCCGCGGCGAGTTCCGCCGTCTCTGCATCCGCCATGCGCCTGCCCGTTTCCCTGGCTAGAGTCTCTATGCCACGAAGCTAGGTACTGCCCGGCCGCATTGCAAACGCGCGAACGCCCGGTCCGGTCGCGGAGAGGCCCGGACGAAAAAAAGCCCGGCCGTTGCCAGCCGGGCCTGGAAGTTTGGGAGAGGATGCCTGAAAGGCAGTTTTGTTATGATCGAAACCAATCTCTTTCGCAAGTGCGAAAACGGCGAATCTGGTTGCAGTTTTTACAACTGGTAGCGCGAATCAGCCGGGTTTCTTGAACTTTAGTGCAAAACGGTCCGTCTTTCCGCGCACCGAAGGGTCAAAAACTAGCACATTGTGGGGGTCATCGCTGCGGTGCAGCACGTCCGACTCGCCCTCTAGGACGAAGCCGGCGGCGGTGAGGTCCCGCTTGACCTGTTCGGGATCGATGCGGTGGTACTTGTTGGTGTTTTCCCACGGATCGCCCGGCAGCGCGACGTGGTCGACGACGATCACGTGCCCGCCGGGGCGCACCGCCGCGAACCAGTTGGCGAGCACCGCGGGCACGTCGAGCTTGGGATGGCGCGCCTTTTCCGACACGAAGTAGAGGTCATGGTACTCGAGGTGGGCGAAGATCGCATCGACGCTGCCCGGCGCGAGCTGCTGGGCCTCGGCCGGGGCGACCAGCGGCATCACGTTGGGGTGAGCCTTGACCAGCGCATTCCACACATCGGCCTTGTAGTAGGCGGGCGCGCCGATCGCGTAGACCCTGCCCTTCGGTCCGACAACATCGGCAATCATCTCGGAATAATAACCGCCGCCCGCGCCCCAATCGGCAACCACCTCGCCCGGCTTGAAACCGGCGAAGGAAAGAATCGCTTCGGGCATCCGCCCTTCGTCCATCTTGCGGTTCGAGTCCGAGCGGCCCGGATCGGCCACCGCCGCGGCTGGTGCCAGCCCGCCAGCCGGCGCCTTCGCCGGTGCGCGGACGCCGACCGATAAGCCCGCCAGCAGCAGTGCCGACGCCAGAAGGACAATTCGCTTGCTCATGCCCGGTCTCCCCGTTCTTGCGGGGAGAGAGGCTAGCGCGCCTTGGCTCAGTGCGCCAGCAGCAGCGGCACGCTCGAATTGTCGAGCAGGTCGCGCGAGACGCCGCCAAGCAACAGTTCGCGCAGCCGGCTGTGGCCATAGACTCCCATCACGATCAATCCGGCGCCCAGGCGTCTTGCGTTCGCCTCGATCGTCGCAGAGATCGTCCCGGCCGGCGAGACTTCGTGAAGCTCGGCATGAATGCCGTGGCGCGAGAGATAGCAGAGCGCGTCGCTCGCGGGGAATTCGGCACTCTTTTCCGCCACGGTCAGCACGTGGACGTGGCTGGCGAGGTGGAGCAGCGGAAGCGACGCGCGCATGGCGTTGGCCGATTCGTGACCGCCGTCCCACGCGATCATCACGGGGCCGTCGAACGTCACCATCGGCGCGGCTTCGGGAATCGCCAGCACCGGGCAGCGCACACCGAGCGAAACTTCCTCGATCGTCGGGTCGTCGAGCCCGGTGACGATCACGTCGGCGAAGCGCGCGGCCGCGGCCAGCCCCTCGATCCGGCCCACATCGACCAGATCCACGTCGAACGGAACGTCCTGCGGGGCGAGGCGCACCTTGAGCTTCTCGCCCAGTTCGCGGTCGGCCTCGCGCGCCGCGTTGATCGCGCCGGCCGAAAGCACCGCGCCGCCGAACGGCTCCCACACCGCCATCTCGGCGACGGGGGTGGCGATCTGCAAGGTAAGGTGGCCGCCTGTCGCACGGGCAAGCGCCAAGGCGGTCTCGAGACGGTTGTCGAAGCTGGGCGTGGCGTCAGCGGGGCAGAGAATCGAACGCATGGCACGGCACCTTTCGCGTGAAGGATTGGTCCGGTGTGGCACCCATAATGCGCCGACACCATGATTCAGGTCAATCGCCGTGCCTTGCGGTGCGCGGGCCATGCGCTAGAGCAACCGCCAGACAAGGCAGCGGCAAGGATGAGCGGATGGCCTTCACGGCGGTGATTTTCGATTTCGGCGGCGTCATCACCGCTTCGCCCTTCGAGGCGTTCAACCGGCTCGAGGCGCAGCGCGGGCTGCCACGCGACTTCGTGCGCCGGGTCAACGCGACCGCCCCCGACGACAACGCCTGGGCGAAGTTCGAACGCTCGGAGATCGATGCCGCCACGTTCGACACACTGTTTGCCGAGGAAGCCCGCGCGCTGGGTCATGACCTCGATGGCGGCTCGGTTCTCGCGGTGCTGTCGGGCGCGGTTCGTCCGGCCATGGTCAGGGCGCTCGACCGGTTGAAGGAGGCCGGTCTCACCCTTGCCTGCATCACCAACAACGTCCCCGCCGGGCATGGCGCTGGCATGGCGCGCAGCGACGATGCGCGCGACGAGCTCGAGCAGATCTTCGCCCGTTTCGAGCAGGTGATCGAAAGCAGCAAGGCCGGGGTCAGGAAGCCCGACCCACGCATCTACCAGATGATGCTGGAACGGATCGGCAAGGCCGCAGCCGAATGCGTCTATCTCGACGACCTCGGCATCAACTGCAAGCCGGCGGCCATGCTGGGTATGCACGCGATCAAGGTGAGGAGCGGCGAGCAGGCGCTGGCCGACCTTTCGGCCGCGCTGGGGATCGCGCTGCCCTAGCGCCGGACCCTAAAGCTCGATCGACAGCTCGCCCGCGCGGCGGAACAGTTCGAGCACCAGCGGATCGCGTTCGCGTTCGCGGATCGCGGCCTCGAAGTGTATCTTGCGGCAGGGGCGTGGCAGGACCTCGACCAGCAGGCCCGACGCCATCTCGGCGCGCACCATCGTCTCGGGCAGCACCGCCGCGCCGCCACCGCCCGCGACGATCTCGACCAGCGTGCGCACGTTGTTGCAGGTGCCGATCGTGCGCACCGGAGCGGCGTTGGCCTCGATCGATTCGAGCATCGCGCCGTGGATCGGGGAATGGGGCGCGAGCGACCATACCGGCAAGGCCCGCGCGAATCCGCCTGCTTCGGCGGTCGCGCGGCTTGCCAGCCAGACGAGGCCGACCGAGCCGATCGGCTGCGTGCGCACACCGGGGCTGGCGACCGGACCGCCGAGGAACACCACATCGCTCGTGCCCGACAGCAGCTGCTGGAGCATGCGCGCGGTCAGGTCGAGCTCGATCTCCAGCGTGACGCCGGGCAGGTCGCGCTCGATCCCCTGGACGAAGCCGGGCAGACAGCTTGCCGCCGCGATCTCGCCGCTGCCGATGCGCACCACCCCGCTCGCGCCCGAAAAGTCGCTTGCTTCGAGCAGGACCTTTTCGAAGCCCGCCCACAGCGGCTCGCACTGCTGCACCAGCCGCCGCCCGCGCGTGGTGAGCACCATGCGGCGGCCTTCGCGGCGGAAGATGGCGATGCCCAGCCGGTCCTCGAGTTCGCGCACGCGCGCCGAAATCGCCGGCTGGGTGGTGTTGAGCCGCTCCGCCGCAGCGCGGAAAGTGCCGAGCCGCGCGATCCACAGCAGCGTTTCCAAGTGATAGATGGCGACGCGTTTCATGCCTATCTCTTATCGGAAAACATAAAAAACAATCGCTATTTTGGATCGATGACTTGGTCTAATCCGAGCGGCGACCAAGTGGAGAGACACACGATGTCCAGCAAGATCTACCCCGATGCCACGGCCGCGCTCGATGGTTTGCTGCGCGACGGCCTGCTCGTCGCCTGCGGGGGCTTCGGCCTGTGCGGCATTCCCGAGCGGCTGCTCGATGCGGTGCGCGATTCGGGGGTCAAGGCCCTGACCTTCGCCAGCAACAACGCGGGCATCGACAACGAGGGCATCGGCAAGCTGCTGCGCACGCGGCAGGTAAGGAAGATGATCTCCAGCTACGTCGGCGAGAACAAGGAGTTCGAGCGCCAGTACCTCTCTGGCGAGCTCGAGGTGGAGTTCTGCCCGCAAGGCACGCTCGCCGAGCGCATGCGCGCGGGCGGCGCGGGTATTCCCGGCTTCTACACCAGGACCGGCGTCGGCACGCTGGTGGCCGAGGGCAAGGAAGTGAAGCAGTTCGGCGGCGAGGACTACATCCTCGAGCAGGGCATCTTCGCCGACCTCGCGCTGGTCAAGGCGTGGAAGGCCGACGCGACGGGCAACGTCGTGTTCCGCAAGACCGCGCGCAACTTCAACGTTCCGGCGGCGACCTGCGGCAAGACCTGCGTGGTCGAGGTGGAGGAGATCGTCCCCACCGGCAGCCTCGATCCCGACTGCATCCACCTGCCCGGCGTCTACGTCCAGCGCCTCGTGCCGGGCGCGCCCTACGACAAGAAGATCGAGTTCCGCACCGTCCGTGAAAGGGAGGCCGCATAATGTCCCAGGAGACCAAGGGCTGGACCCGCGACCAGATGGCGGCGCGCGCCGCGAAGGAACTGCAGGACGGCTTCTACGTCAACCTCGGCATCGGCATCCCCACGCTGGTGGCGAACCACATCCCCGCCGGGATGACGGTCACGCTGCAGTCGGAGAACGGGATGCTCGGCATCGGCCCCTTCCCCTATGACGACGAGGTCGACGCCGACCTCATCAACGCGGGCAAGCAGACCATCAGCGAGCTGCCGCACTCCGCCTATTTCGACAGCGCGCAGAGCTTCGCGATGATCCGCGGCGGGCACATCGACCTCACCGTGCTGGGCGCGATGGAAGTCTCCGAGAAGGGCGACATCGCCAACTGGATGATCCCCGGCAAGATGATCAAGGGCATGGGCGGGGCGATGGACCTCGTCGCGGGGGTCAAGAAGATCATCGTGGTGATGGAGCACACTTCGAAGGACGGCAGCCCCAAGTTCATCCCGGCCTGCACCCTGCCGCTGACCGGGCTTGGCGTGGTCGACATGATCATCACCGACCTCGCCGTGTTCCAGCGGCCCGACCACGCCTCGCCGTTCCGGCTCGTCGAGTGCGCACCGGGTGTCACGCCCGAGGAAATCGCCGCCAGGACGAGCGCACACTATGTAAGCTGACCTTCCCGCCCCTGCGTGGAGGATGAACAGCCATCGGGGCTTGCCCCGATCGCTTTCCCGCGCGATGCTATCGGCCGATAGGCGCTGAGCGACATCGGCGCGCGGAGAGGATGTTCGGATCACATGGACAACAAGGCCTGCCGGTTGACCGGCTGCGAATTCCCGCTGTTCGCTTTCAGCCATTGCCGCGACGTGGTCGTGGCGGTGAGCAAGGCGGGCGGCTTCGGCGTGCTGGGCGCGACGCGCTTTACCCCCGACCAGCTCGAGGAGGAGCTCGCCTGGATCGACGCGCACATCGACGGCGCGCCCTATGGCGTCGACGTGCTGGTGCCCGAGACGATCGACCCGCGAGTCGCCGATTTCCATGATAATTCCGAGCGCGCGGCGGCAATATCCGAGGAACACCGCGCCTTCACCTCGAACCTGCTCGGCCGCTACGGGGTCGAGGTTCCGCCGTCCGAGGTGGTGCGCCATGAGGGCCGCGCCGGGATCACGCCCGAGAACGGCTATGCCCAGATGGAGGTCGCCTTCCGTCATCCGATCAGGCTGATCGCCAACGCACTGGGCATCGCCCCGCCGCGCATGATCGAGGAAGGCCGCAAGCACGGCGTGCCCGTCGCCGCGCTGGTCGGCGCAAAGGAACACGCGATCCGCCAGGCGCAGGCGGGCGTGGACATAATTGTCGCGCAGGGCGGCGAAGCGGGCGGGCATTGCGGCGAAGTCTCGACGCTGGTGCTGATCCCCGAAGTGGTGCGCGCGCTCGCCGCCGCCGGGCACGACATCCCGGTGCTCGCCGCGGGCGGAATCATGACCGGGGCGCAGATGGCGGCTATGATGGCCGCGGGCGCGCAAGGGGCATGGACCGGCTCGATCTGGCTCTCGACGGTCGAGGCAGAGACCAGCGAGGCTTTCCGCGAGAAGATGATCGCCGCGCGCAGCCGCGACACGGTCCGCTCGCGCAGCCGCACCGGCAAGCCCGCGCGGCAGTTGAGAACCGCCTGGCACGAGGCATGGGATGGCGCCGGGTCGCCGGGCACGCTGCCGAT
>JAJXVK010000035.1 GCA_021782155.1 Pseudomonadota bacterium | reverse complement strand
TAGGTGAAGACTTGCACCTGCGTCCCGGCCTTGCCGATCGTGGCGGCGAAGCTCAGCAGGTCGCGCGGACCGTCGTAGCCCGCAGGTCTCGGAGTGAGGCCGAGCGCGTTGGAAAGCCCGCCGATGCCCGATGTGGGATCGGCATAGTCTTCCGAGAAGTCGATGGCGGTGGTCATGTCCATGACCTGCTGCACCGTCGCGTCGGCAAAGCCGCTCCCCGCCAGTTCGGGAATGAGGTCGCCGACAGGTGCCTGAGGATCAAGCCGCCCCTCCTCGACCAGCATCTCCGCGAGCGTGCCGACGAAGCTCTTGGTCATGGAAAAGGCGATGTGGCGCGTCTGCGGGCCGGTCACACCCAGCCAGCGCTCATAGACCACCTGCCCCTTGTGCAGCACGAGAATGCCGTCGGTGTAGTTGGCGAGCAGCGCTTCGGCGAAGGTCATCGGCTTGCCGCCGCCGAGCGGTGTGAAGCGCACCTGTTCGATATCGTCGCGCAGCGCGCGCGCGAACGGAGCGCCGGGGCTGTCGGCCGCCACGCGCTGCGTCGGGCAGAACTCGCGCATGTGCGAATAGGACCAGCGAATCATCGGGAAGCGCATGTGCCCGGCCTGGCTCGCGAGGATGCGCCTTTCGGGCGGCGGCGGGAAACCCTGCATCCAGCCCATCGTCGCCGGGTCGCTGCTGACCGCGTCTAGCACCTTGTCCGGCATGGTCATCTCCTTTTACCGCCCAGCAACTCCATGACGGGACAGTGCCCTAGGAAAGCCGGTCGCGAAAGGTCTCCCACGAAAAAGACTTCACGCATTCAAGCGCATCGGTCTCGCTGTCCCACAGCCAGATCGACGGGAGCGGCACGCCGTTGAAAGTCGTGGTCTTGACCATCGAGTAGTGCGCCTGGTCGAGAAAGGCAAAGCGCGTTCCCGGCTGGTCGAGGCCCGTAAGGCGGTAATCGCCGATCACGTCACCCGCCAGGCACGAGGGGCCGCCAAGCCGCACCGGCTCGGGCCCTTCGCCCACTCCGTGCTCGTATTCGTCGATCGGCAACTCGCCCAGCATCGCCGGGCGATAGGGCGCCTCGATCACGTCGGGCATGTGACAGGTGGCCGACAGGTCGACCACCGCGAAGGGCATACCGTTCCATCCTGCGTCGAGCACAGTGCCGACGAGGATTCCGGCGTCGAGCGCCACTGCTTCTCCCGGCTCGATATAGACCTGCGCCCCGGTGTCCTCGGCCACGTCGGCGAGGAATTCCACCAGTTCCTCGCGCTGGTAATCGGCGCGGGTGACGTGGTGCCCGCCACCGAGGTTGATCCAGTCGAACTGGCCGAAGTGCGGTTCGAGATAGTCGAACGCCTTCTCCCACGTGCGCAGCAGCGGCTCGAAGTCCTGCTCGCACAGGTTGTGGATGTGGAAGCCGTCGACCAACGCGACATGCTCTTCGGTCAGCTGGTCGATCGGGAAGCCGAGCCGCGAGTGCGGCGCGCTCGGATCGTACTTCGCCACTTCGCCCTCGGGCTGCATCGGGTTGAGCCGCAGGCCGATGTCGAAGGTCTCGCCACGCGCGCGCGCCGCCTCGATGATCGGCCGGCAACGCACGATCTGCTGCGGCGAGTTGAAGATCACATGGTCGGAAAGCGAAAGGACTTCATCGAGGTCCTCCGGCTTGTAGGCCGCGGAATAGGTCGCGATCTCGCCGTCGTAGAACTCGCTGGCAAGCCGGGCTTCCCACAGCCCCGAGGTGCACACCCCGTCTAGGTATTCACCCACGATCGGCGCGGTCGACCACATCGAGAATGCCTTCAGCGCCGCGAGCACCTTCGCGCCCGACCGCTCGCCGATGTCCTGCAACACCCGCAGGTTCGCGCGCAGCTTCGCGGCGTCGACCACGAAAGCGGGGCTGTCGACGCGGCTGAGGTCGAAGTGGGCGAAGGCGCCCGGCTCGCCGGCTCTGGTTTCCATTGTCACTTTCCCGGATTGGCGATAATCAGAACGAACGATACGTCACGAGGCAATAGCCATGACCAAGGCGCAACTCCACCGTTTCACCGCCCGCGCGCCGTTCGTTTGCTCGTTTCTGGCTTTGGCCCTGGTGGCCCTTGTGCTCGCCACGGGCTGGGAGCGGCACGCTGCCGATGAAGGAGCCGCGGCACATTTGTTCCAGTTGACCGTCGCCATCGAGATCGTCCTGATGGCGATGTTCGTCCTTACGGCGACAAGGGCGTCGATTTTCGCGACTGTCCGCACGGTTGCCGTCCAACTGATGGTGCTGGCCTTGCCGCTGTCCGTTGTTGCCCTGGCGAAGCTCTGAGGCAGACCTCCCGCGCAAACGGATCGGCCGGTGCGGCGGCCCTTCAGAACGCCAGCGGCCCCGAAAGCTCCTTCACCTGCCACGGCAGCCCGTGCCTGTTCAGCATGTCCATGAACGGATCGGGGTCCATCTGCTCCATGTTGAACACGCCCGCCGCGGCCCACGTACCCGTCACCATCATCGCCGCGCCGATCATCGCGGGAACGCCGGTGGTGTAGCTGACCGCCTGGTTGCCGGTCTCGGCATAGGCCTCTTCGTGGTCGCAGATGTTGTAGATGTAGAAGGTGCGTTCCTCGCCGTCCTTGTAGCCGGTGGCGATGTCGCCGATGTTGGTCTTGCCCTTGGTGGTCGCGCCAAGGCTCGCCGGTTCGGGCAGCACGGCCTTGAGGAACTGCAGCGGGATGATCTCTTGGCCCTCGTAGATCACCGGGTCGATCCGCGTGAGCCCCACGTTCTGCAGTACGGTGAGGTGCGTGATGTAGGCATCTCCGAAGGTCATCCAGAAGCGGATACGCTCTATCTCGGGCAGGTGCTTCGCGAGGCTTTCGAGCTCTTCGTGGTACATCAGGTACATGTTCCTGGGGCCCACGCCCTCGAAGCTGAACTCTTGCCGTTTGGTAAGCGCCGGGGTCTCGATCCACTTGCCGCCGTCATAGTGGCGCGCGGGCGCGGTCACTTCGCGGATGTTGATCTCGGGGTTGAAGTTGGTCGCGAAGTGCTGGCCGTGGTCGCCCCCGTTGCAGTCGAGGATGTCCAGCGTGCGGATCGTGTCGAGCTTGTGCTTCTTGAGCCACGTCGCGAAAACGCTGGTCACGCCCGGATCGAAACCCGAGCCGAGCAGCGCCATGAGTCCGGCGGCCTTGAAGCGGTCCTGGTAGGCCCACTGCCACGAATATTCGAAGTGCGCCTCGTCGCGCGGCTCGTAGTTGGCGGTGTCCATGTAGTTGACGCCCGCTTCGAGGCAGGCGTCCATGATGTGGAGGTCCTGGTAGGGCAGCGCGAGGTTGACCACCAGCACCGGCTGGACCTTGCGGATCAGCGCGACGGTGGCGTCAACGTCGTCGGCATCGATCTGGAAGGTGTCGATCGAAACGCCGGTGCGTTCCTTCACGCTCGCGGCGATCGCGTCGCACTTCGCCTTGGTGCGGCTCGCCAGCGCGATGCCGGTGAAAATGTCGGCGTTCATCGCCATCTTGTGGACCGCGACCGAGCTCACGCCGCCCGCGCCGATCACCAGTACTTTCGCCATGGTATCTCCAGTTGTAATGCGCGCCCGGCGCACCCCGCCATTTCGCGGGAATCAATGGCCGCGCTTTAAGGGAAGCCAGTGACAAACCCAAGTCCCGCCGAACAGGTCGAGTGCATTCCCACCCGCGAAGGCGTGTTGCGCGCCGCCGGAAAGATCGCCGCGATCCTTCCGCCCACCCCGCTTCTGCCGCTCGAGGTCGATGGTGCGACCGTGTGGTGCAAGGCCGAGTGCCTCCAGCCGATCGGAGCGTTCAAGATACGCGGGGCCTGGCACAGGCTGACCGAATTGTCGTCCGAGCAGCGGGCGCGCGGCGTCGTCGCGGTGTCGAGCGGCAACCACGCACAGGGCGTCGCCTGGGCGGCGCGGCGGCTGGGCATCCACGCGACTATCGTCATGCCCACCGACGCGCCTGCGGCAAAGCTCGACAACACCCGCGCACTCGGCGCCGAGGTGGTGCTCTACGACCGGCCGGGCGGCGAGGATCGCGACGCGATCACCCGCGCGCTGTGCGACATGCTCGGCGCGACGCTCGTCCACCCCTTCGGCGATCCGTGGGTGATCGAGGGCCAGGGCAGCGTCGCGATCGAGATCGCCGGGCAGATGGAGCACTGGGCCAGCGGCGCGCCGACGCGCATCGTCGTGCCCTGCGGCGGCGGCGGGCTGACCTCGGGCGTGGCGCTCGCCTGTCCCGAGGCGCAAGTCGTGCCGGTCGAGCCCGAAGGCTGGGACGACGTGCGGCTGAGCCTCGAATCGGGCGAGATCGTGCCGGTCCCGCCCTCTGCCCCGGCAACGGCCTGCGACGCTCTCCAGACCCCCAGGACCTTCCCCGTCAACTTCGCCGTCATGCAGGCGCGCGGCTTGCACGGCGTCAGCGTGAGCGAAGCCGAGGTACGCGCGGCGCAGTGCCTTGCCTTCGAGAAGCTTCGACTGGTGGTCGAACCCGGCGGTGCGGCGGCGCTGGCGACGGTGCTGGCCGGGAAAACCCCCGCGGACGGTCGCACCGCGGTGGTCCTTTCGGGCGGAAACGTCGATCCGGCGGCTTTTGCGGCAATCGTCGCAAAACCGTCGCGGGACTGACACGCCCCCGTCACCCGAACGCCGTAGTCGCGCACCTGGGAATCGCAGACGGGACACGCGAGACATGAACAACCGGGGCCACGAGATCGACCGCGCGGTGATGCGCAACGGCGCGGAGCCTAAGGCGAAGATGCTCGACCGCGCCTTCGCGCTCGCCTTTCGCGGGCTGGTCTACGCGCAGATCTGGGAAGACCCGGTGGTCGACATGGAAGCGCTGGAGATCCGGCCCGACAGCCATGTCGTCACCATCGCCAGCGGCGGCTGCAACGTGCTCTCGTACCTCACCGCGGACCCGGCGCGCGTAACGGCGGTCGACCTCAACACCGCGCACGTCGCACTCGGAAGGCTCAAGCAGGCTTCGGTGCGCCACTTGCCCGACTATGCCGCCTTCCGCAGCTTCTTCGCCGAGGCCGACCGTGCGGAGAACCTTCAGCTCTACCGCCAGTACATCGCCCCGCACCTCGACGACGCCACACGCCGTTACTGGGAGGGCCGCGATCTCGCCGGACGCCGCCGCATCGCGGGCTTCGGCAAGGGCATCTACCGCCGCGGGCTGCTCGGCAACTTCATCGGCGCGGCGCACCTGCTCGCGAAGCTCTACCGTATCGACATCAAGGCGGTGCTCGAGGCCGAGACGCTGGAGGACCAGCGCCGCGTGTTCGAGGAAAAGCTCGCGCCGCTGTTCGACCGCAAGTTCGTGCGCTGGCTGACCGACCAGCCCGCCTCGCTGTTCGGCCTTGGCATCCCGCCCGCCCAGTACGACGCGCTGGCCGGCGACAGGCGCATGGCCGAAGTGCTGAAAGCCCGGCTCGAAAAGCTCGCCTGCGGTTTCCCGGTGGGTGAGAACTACTTCGCCTGGCAGGCCTTCTCGCGCGGCTACGGCAAGCACGCCGACTGCCCGCTGCCGCCCTATCTCGAGGAACGCAATTACCAGACGGTCAAGGCGCGCATCGACCGGATCGAGACGCGCCACGCCAACATGACCGACTTCCTCGACGCACAAGGCGAGGGCAGCGTGGACCGCGTGATCCTGCTCGACGCGCAGGACTGGATGGACGACGTCCAGCTCACCGCGCTGTGGTCCGCGATCACCTGCGCCGCGCGGCCCGGCGCGCGCGTGCTGTTCCGCACTGCCGCCGAGCACTCACTGCTGCCGGGCCGTGTGCCGGACTCCATTCTCGCGCGCTGGGATTACGCCGAAGCACGCTCGCGCAAATTCACCGACCGCGACCGCTCGTCGATCTATGGCGGCGTCCACCTCTACACGCTGCGTCCGTGAACTTGGCGACTCCCACCGCCGATGGCGACCACGCCGCCGCGATGGACGCGCAATACCGCTTCCAGCGGCACTTCTACGACCTCACGCGCAAATACTACCTGTTCGGGCGCGACCGGCTGATCCGCGAGCTCGACTGCAAGCCGGACGACAAGGTTCTGGAGATCGGCTGCGGTACCGGACGCAACCTCGTGCGAGTGGCGAAGGCCTGGCCGGAGGTGACGCTCCACGGGCTCGACATCTCCTCCGAGATGCTCAAGTCGGCACGGGCGACGCTGGGCCACGGCGCGCTCCTCGCGCAGGGCGACGCCACCAGCTTCGACGCGGTGGCGCTGTTCGGCGCAGCGCAGTTCGACCGCGTGTTCATATCATTCGCGGTTTCGATGATCCCCGATTGGAAGCGGGCGATCGATCACGCGGCGATGCTCGTCGCGCCCGGCGGAACGCTTGCAGTGGTCGATTTCGGCGACATGCGCGGGTTGTGGTCGCCCATTCGAGCATCCTTGCGCGGCTGGCTCAGAAAATTCCATGTCACCCCGCGAACCGAGCTGCCCGACGTGGCGGCATCGGCCGCAAGGCGGCACAAGCTCAAGCTGAAGACACGGCGCGGACCGTTCGGCTACTTTGCACTGATCCGCCTGACCCGCACTTAGGTTGCATTTGACAATCGATTGAGCCGCGCGCAGTCTTGCGCCGCGCAAGTGAAGCAGGGGGAGACAAGGCGATGCAGGCGCAAATGCTCGCACCGGCCGCCGTGCTGGTGTTGTGGTCGCTTATCATGTTGCTGTGGACCGCCGGAACGCGATTTCCGGCTATGGCGAAATCGGGAATCGACCTCAGGCAGGCCAAGCGCGGCGGGCGCGGGCAGGATCTCGAAGGCGTTGTGCCCGACAGCGTGCAGTGGAAATCGCACAACTACACGCACCTGATGGAGCAGCCGACGATCTTCTACCCGACCGTCATAATGCTCGCCGTGATGGGTCCGGGCGCGCTCGACGTCGCGATGGCCTGGGCATACGTGTTCATCCGCATCGTCCATTCGATCTGGCAGGCGACGGTCAACGTGGTCGCCATCCGCTTCGCGCTGTTCATCCTGGCGACGAGTTGCCTTGCCGCGCTGGCGGTGCGCGCGGTGCTGGCAACGCTGCTGCACGACCCGTCGGTAGTAACCGGATGACGATCCGAATTTAAGGGGGAGAGAACTATGGCAGGCATGGAAATTCTGAAACCGGTGGTCGTGCTGGCGGGCTGGACCATGATCATGTGGATCTGGATGTACGCCACGCGCATCCCGGCGATGGGCGCGGCCAGGATCGACAGCAAGAACCTCGTCGGCGGCACCGGCAAGGACCTCGACGCGGTGCTACCGCCCAAGACGCAATGGATCGCCCACAACTACAACCACCTGCACGAAGCACCGACGGTGTTCTATGCGGTGGCGATCGTGCTGGCGGTGATCGGCCAGGGTGACGGCATCAACGCCAGCATCGCCTGGGCCTATGCGATCCTGCGCATCCTCCACAGCATCGTGCAGGCGACGGTCAACCGCGTGATGGTGCGCTTTATGCTGTTCGCGCTGTCCACGCTGGCGCTGATGGCGCTGACGCTCCACGCCGCGCTCGCGCTGTTCTGAGGC
The DNA here is from genome assembly GCA_021782155.1 of Pseudomonadota bacterium. Classification (GTDB taxonomy): domain Bacteria; phylum Pseudomonadota; class Alphaproteobacteria; order Sphingomonadales; family Sphingomonadaceae; genus Novosphingobium. Next base: position 9,027 of record JAJXVK010000035.1, on the reverse strand, counting down.
ACTAGCGAACGAACAGGCTCGCCAGTTCGACATGGGTGGACCAGCGGAACTGGCCCACCGGACGGACCTCGGCGAGCCTGTAGCCGCCAGCCGCGAGCTGCGCCGCATCGCGCGCCCAGCTCGCCGGGTTGCAGCTGATGTAGACGACGCTCGGCACTTTCGAGCCCGCGATCTGCGCCACCTGCTCGCGCGCGCCGGCGCGGGGCGGGTCGAGCAGCACGGCATCGAAGCGATCGAGTTCCTCGACGCGCAAGGGGCTGCGGAACAGGTCGCGGTGGAGCGAATGGACCGGCTGGTCCGAGGCACGCGCGGCGGCCTGGCAGGCGAGATGCGCGTCGCGTGCCGCCTCGACCGCGAGAACCTTGGCTGGCCCCGCCAGCGCAAAGGCGAAAGTACCGAGACCCGCGAACAGGTCGGCGATCGTGCCCGCGCCTTCAAGCCATTCGCGCGCCGCGCCCACCAGCGCCGCCTCGCCATCCGCCGTTGCCTGAAGGAATGCCTCGGGCGGTAGCCCGACGGGCGTGCCGCCGAGCGTGACCGTTACCGGTTCGGGCTCCCACTGCGTTTCGGCGCCATAGCCGCGGTCGAGCGTCAGCCGCGCGAGGCCATGGTCCTGCGCAAATGCGATCAAGGCCTCGGCGGCGGCGAGTCCCTCGACGTCGAGCCCCTTGATCCCCGCCGCGACGCCCTGGTCGCACAGCACCAGCTCGATATCGGCGACAAGCTTGCGGTTGCCCATCCGTTCGAGCAGGTCGCGGATCGGCGCGACCAGCGCGAACAGTTCGGGCGCAATGACCGGGCATTCACGCATATCCACGATGCGGTGCGAGCCCTGCTCGCGGAACCCCAGCACCACGCGCCGTCCGATCGCTTGCGCATGGAGCGAGACGCGGCGGCGCGAATGCGGCGGCGAGAGATGCGCGGGCGCTATGCGCCCGGGCTCCAGCCCCTGCCCGCGCACCGGGCCGATCACCCGGTCGAAAACGAAGTCCGCCAGCGCGGCGTCGTCCAGATGCTGGAGCTGGCACCCGCCGCACTCGGGAAAATGCCGGCAGGCCGGCGCCGCGTGGCGCGGCCCCTTGGCGAGCGAGCCATCGGCGCGCAGCACGTCGCCCGGCGCGGCGAAAGGCACATAGCGTCCGTCGGCCGTCACGCCGTCGCCCTTGGCGGCGACGCGCAGGATTTCGCCCGGCTCGCTCACGCCAGCGCTCTGCTCAGGGCCTGCGCGACCGCGCCAGCCAGCTCACCCGCGGTGAAAGCCGCTCCGCTCAGGCGCGCCGCTTCGCCGTGGAGCCACAACCCCTCCTCCGCCGCGCGCAAGGCATCGCCGTGGACCGCAAGCCGGCTGGCGATGGCGCCCGCGAGCACGTCGCCGCTGCCCGCGACCGAGAGCCAGCTCGAAGCGCCCGGGGCAAGCACCAGCGTGCCATCGGGCGCGGCGATCAGGCTGTCGGGCCCCTTGAGCAGCACCACTGCGTCCGCCGCTTTGGCCAGCACCAGCGCGCGGTCGCGCCTCGCGCCCTCGCCCGCCAGTCCGAAGGCGCGTTCGAGCGCGGCCATCTCGCCCTCGTGCGGGGTCAGCACCAGCGCGCCCTGCCGCTCGATGAGCAGTTCCGGCGTCAGCAGCTTGAGCGCATCGGCATCGGCGACAGCGGGCGGAGCGAGGTCGAGCACCGCGCGCATCCGCTCGCGTGCGTCCGCGCCGGTGCCAAGGCCCGGCCCGACCAGCATCGCGGAAATACGCCGGTCGCGCAGCGTGTCCCACACCGCGCCGGGATCGGGCGCGACGCTCACCACCAATTCGTGCGGCACGTTCTCCGGGCGCCTCGTCGCGACCAGCTTCACGTAGCCCGCCCCGGCGCGCAGCGCGGCGTCGGCAGAAAGAAGCGTCGCGCCGAGCATCTCGCCGCCGACGATCGCCAGCAGCCCGCGCGTGTACTTGTGCGCATCGGCGGCAGGCGCTTCGATGGCCGGCTTGGCGAGCGCCATCGCCGCGCCCGGCACCGCCGAAACGCCGATGTCGGCGAGGTGCCGCGCGCCCATCGCGGCGCAGGCGGGCACCGTCCAGTGCGCGAATTTCCAGGCGCCGAGCGCGACGGTCATGTCCCAACGGGGCAGGCCCGCGTTGAGCGGCCGTCCACTGTCGCTTTCGATCCCGCTCGGCAAGTCGATGGCGATGCGCTGCGGGTGACTGGCCGCGAGCCCCGTCAGCAGCGCCATCAGGTCCTCGGGCAGTGCGCGGGTCAGGCCGCTGCCGAACAGGCAATCGACCAGCACTTCGCCCTCCGGCAGCGGGTCGGCGGCGACCACCGGCCCCTTGTAGAGCCCGCACGCGGTCTTCGCGGCGTCGGTCGCCGGTTCGCGTGCGGCGACGACCTCGACCGGATTGCCGTGCTCGAGCAGATGCTGCGCGATGACATAGCCATCGCCGCCGTTGTTGCCGGGCCCGCACAGCACGGTGACCTTGCGCCCCGCCGCGACGCGCCGCACCCACTCGCCCGCGCCGCGCCCGGCGCGCTGCATCAGTTCGTCGACCGAGGTGCCTGCGGCGACCAGCGATTCCTCCGCCGCGCGCATCTGCGCGACGGTCAATACCTGCCGGAGAAGGGGATCACCGCTTCGCGGCATCTTCGGGCTTCACGGCTGCGGGGAACAGGTAACGGTCACTGCCCACGGTGACTTGCAGCTTGCCACCGCCAACCCACTGGGCCGTGGCGTCTTCCGAACCGTCCGCGGGGACCGCGCCGCGCCCGTCATCGACGGCGATGAAGCGCCTGAACGAGCCGTCGGGCGCGCGAACGACCAGCACCTTGCGGCCGTTTGCGCTGTCGGTCTCGACCCAGCAGTGTTTCTCGAACTGCGCCGAGCCGCCCAGCGCGCAATCGATCGTGCGCGCATCCTTCCCAGGCCCGTCGCTGGCGCGCGAACAGGCGGCGAGGCCGAGAATCAGGGCGGCGGCGATGATGAGGCGCATGGCCCCTAGTCGCGCTTCGCCTTCAATTGCGCAAGATCGCGCACCGCGCCGCGCGCCGCGCTCGTCGCCATCGCGGCATAGGCCTGCAATGCGACCGAGACCTTGCGTGCACGCGGCTTGACCGGCTGCCATGCCGCGTCGCCCCTCGCCTCCATCGCGGCGCGGCGCTCGGCCAGCACTGCGTCGGAGAGCATGAGGTTGATCGAGCGATTGGGGATGTCGATCTCGATCGCGTCGCCGTCCTCGACCAGCCCGATCGCGCCACCCTCGGCCGCTTCGGGCGAAGCGTGGCCGATCGACAGGCCCGAGGTCCCGCCCGAGAAACGCCCGTCGGTGATCAGCGCGCAGGCTTTGCCCAGCCCCTTCGACTTCAGGTAGCTGGTGGGGTAGAGCATTTCCTGCATGCCCGGCCCGCCCTTGGGACCTTCGTAGCGGATCACCACCACGTCGCCCGCTTCGACCTGTCCGGTAAGGATTCCGGTGACGGCCGCATCCTGGCTTTCGAACACCTTGGCCTTGCCGGTGAACCGGAGGATCGAATCGTCGACCCCCGCGGTTTTCACGATGCAGCCGTCGCGCGCGATATTGCCGAACAGCACGGCAAGGCCGCCGTCCTGACTGAAGGCGTGCTCGGCCGAGCGGATCACGCCGTTCTCGCGGTCGAGGTCGAGGCAGTCCCAGCGCCGTTCCTGGCTGAAGGCGACCTGTGTCGGCACCCCGCCCGGCGCGGCGCGGAAGAAGGTCCGCACCTCTTCGGCATTGGTGCGGCCGATATCCCACTGGTTGAGCGCTTCGAGCATCGACTTCGAATGGACCGTCGGCAGGTCCGAATGGATCAGCCCTGCCCGCTCAAGCTCGCCGAGGATCGCCATGATCCCGCCCGCCCTGTGAACGTCTTCCATGTGGACGTCGGCCTTGGCCGGCGCGACCTTGCTGAGGCACGGCACGCGGCGCGACAGGCGGTCGATGTCGGCCATGGTGAAATCGACGCCCGCCTCATGCGCGGCGGCGAGCAGGTGGAGCACGGTGTTGGTCGACCCGCCCATCGCGATGTCGAGGCTCATCGCGTTCTCGAAGGCCTCGAAGCTGGCGATCGAGCGCGGCAGCACGCTCTCGTCGTCCTGCTCATAGTAACGGCGGCACATTTCCACCGCGAGCCGCCCGGCGCGCAGGAACAGCGCCTTGCGGTCGGCATGGGTGGCGAGCGTCGAGCCGTTGCCCGGCAGCGAGAGGCCCAGCGCCTCGGTCAGGCAGTTCATCGAATTCGCGGTGAACATGCCGCTGCACGATCCGCAGGTCGGACAGGCCGAGCGCTCGATGGTCTTGACGTCCTCGTCCGAATAGCTCTCGTCGGCGGCGGCGACCATCGCGTCGATCAGGTCGAGCGCGTGCTCCTTGCCCTTGAGCACGACCTTGCCCGCTTCCATCGGCCCGCCAGAGACGAACACCACCGGAATGTTGATGCGCAGCGCGGCCATCAGCATGCCCGGCGTGATCTTGTCGCAGTTCGAGATGCAGACCATCGCATCGGCGCAGTGCGCATTGACCATGTATTCGACGCTGTCGGCGATGAGGTCACGGCTGGGCAGCGAATATAGCATGCCGTCGTGGCCCATGGCGATGCCGTCATCCACCGCGATGGTGTTGAATTCCTTGGCGACGCCGCCCGCCGCCTCGATCTCGCGCGCGACCATCTGGCCGAGGTCCTTCAAGTGGACGTGGCCCGGCACGAACTGGGTGAAGGAATTCACCACCGCGATGATCGGCTTGCCGAAATCGCTGTCCTTCATCCCCGTCGCGCGCCACAGGCCGCGGGCGCCGGCCATGTTGCGGCCGTGAGTGGTGGTGCGGGAACGATAGGCAGGCATGGAATGCGCTCCAGGCAGAGTCGGGGGATCAAGCAGGGGGCCCTACCCTCTTGCGCGCCGCAACCGAAGCAAAATCGCCATCCGGTTGCGCGCGAAACCGGCTCTATTCCGCCACTTCGAGCGCCACTCGATTGCAGATGCGGATGAGCCGCGCGGCCCATTCGGCGTGGCCGGCAGGCGTGCCGATCAGGTCCTGCCGGATCTCGATGCCGAAATAGGGCCGCCCGTCGGCTTCGGCGTGGCGGTTCATCGTCTCGTTGAGCAACTGGCCGGAATAGGGCTGCTGGTCGCCGACGTTGAGCCCCTCTTTGGCGAGTAGCCGCAGGGCGATCCGCGCGGCGCGATCATCCTCGTTATAGAGCACCCCGCAAGGCCACGGGCGCTCGACCTCGGGGCGGCTGGCGAGGTGCGGCGTGAAGCTGTGCAGCGAGAGCATCAGCGCGGGCGGAACGTCTTCTACCAGTTTCGCAAGAGCCTGGTGGTATGGCTTATAAAAGCGTGATAATCGTTCCTCGTGTCCGGCTTGATCAAGCCCATTGCCGGGGATCGCGTGACCGTCGCTGGCGATGGGGCAGACGGTGGGGCCGTGCTCCTCGCGGTTGAAGTCGCACACGAGACGGCTGACCCCGCCCTGGAAGGCGCAGTAGCCCTCGCGCCGCGCCATGATCTCGCCGATCGCGCCCACGCCGATGTCGAGAGCGATGTGCTGGTCGAGCAAGGCGGGCGAAATGCCGAGGTCGATGTCCTCCGGCACGCGGTTCGAGGCATGGTCGGACACGACCAGCACGCCTCCAAAGCGCGGGGTACCGAAGATGCGGTAGGCTTCATGCTCCACCATGGCGGTCATGATAGTCGCGTCTCCATAACCCACCAGTCCGGCCGCGCCTTTCGGATGGCCGCGCCAGCGGCGTCGCGCTCGGCTGCCGAGCCGAACAGCGCGAAGCATGTCGCGCCCGAGCCCGACATGCGCGCGCCGAACGCGCCGGGTTGCGCGGCGACGAGGTCGATTGCCTCGCCGATCACCGGCGCCAGCGCGCGCGCCGGGGCTTCGAGGTCGTTGCGGCCCGACGTCATTACCTCCCCGAACTGCGGAACCGCGCCCAGCCCTCCCCGATCGAAGCCGTCCCAGCCCATGAAGATCGCGCCGGTCGAGACCTCGACGCCCGGATTGACCAGCAGCACCGGCCAGTCGTGCCACGCCGGATCACGCAAGGGCTGGAATTCCTCGCCGCGCCCGACGACGTGCTTGGGCCACGAGAACAGGCACGGCGCGACGTCGGCGCCGAGCGAAGCGGCGATCCGCGTCATCCGATCGAGGTCGTCGGGCAGGTCCCACAGCGCGACCAGCAGCCAGATCGCCGCTGCCGCATCGGCCGAGCCGCCGCCGATGCCCGAGGCGAGCGGCAGGTGCTTGACCAGCGTGATCGCCGCGCCACGCACCACCCCATATTCCGCCGAAACCGCTCGGGCGGCGCGCATGACGAGGTTGTCCTCACCCGCCGAAAGCCCCGCGCCGAAAGGCCCGGAAATCGTCAGCGAAACATCGTCAGCCGGTTCGACCCATATCTCGTCGCCGTCGATGCAATGGACGAAGACCGAATCGAGATCGTGATAGCCGTCCGCGCGCCGCCCGCGCACGTGCAGCGCAAGGTTCAGCTTGGCGCGGGCAACCTTACATATTCGGCCATTACATGTTCGGATAGTTCGGCCCACCGCCGCCCTCCGGCGTGACCCAGTCTATGTTCTGGGTGGGGTCCTTGATATCGCAGGTCTTGCAGTGGACGCAGTTCTGCGCGTTGATCTGCAGGCGCGGTTCACCCTCGTCCTGGCCGACGAACTCGTAGACCCCCGCCGGGCAATAGCGCGCTTCCGGCCCGCCGTAGAGCGGCAGATTGATGCGCGTCGGCACCGTCGGGTCCTTGAGCACGAGGTGGACCGGCTGGTCTTCTTCGTGGTTCGTGTAGCTGAACGAGACGCTGGTCAGGCGGTCGAAGGTGATCACCCCGTCGGGCTTGGGATAGGCGATGGGCTTGTAGAGATCGGCGCGGCGCAGCGATTCGGCGTCGGTGTGGTGCTTCATCGCCGGGATCACCCCGACCTTGAGCACGCGCGACCACATGTCGGCGCCCGCGAAGAGCGTGCCCAGCCCCCCGCCGAACTTGGCGACCATCGGCTGCGCGTTCTGGACGAGCTTCAGTTCCTTGGCGATCCAGCTATCGCGCACGGCGGCGTCATACTCGTCCATCGAGTCCTTCTCGCGGCCCGCGGCGATCGCGGCAGCGATCGATTCGGCGGCGAGCATCCCGCTCTTCATCGCGGTATGGCTGCCCTTGATGCGCGGCACGTTGACGAAACCGGCCGAGCAGCCGATCAGCGCGCCACCCCGGAACGCCAGTTTCGGCACCGACTGCCAGCCGCCCTCGTTGATCGCGCGCGCGCCATAGGCGACGCGGCGGCCGCCCTCGAGGATTGCACGGATTTCGGGGTGCTGCTTCCAGCGCTGGAATTCCTCGAACGGATAGACCCAGGGGTTGGCGTAATCGAGCGCGGTGACGAACCCGAGCGCGACCTGGTTGTTCGCCTGGTGGTAGAGGAACCCGCCGCCCCAGCTTTCGCTTTCCGAAAGCGGCCAGCCCTGCGTGTGGATCACCCGGCCGGGGACGTGCTTGTCGGGATCGATGTCCCACAACTCCTTGATGCCGATGCCGTAGACCTGCGGCTGGCAGTCGGCCTCGAGGTCGAAGTGCTGCTTAAGGCGCTTCGTGAGGCTTCCGCGCGCACCCTCTGCAAACAGGGTATATTTCGCGTGGAGTTCCATGCCCGGCTGGTAATCGCCCTTGTGCGTGCCGTCGCGCGCCACGCCCATGTCGCCGGTCGCGACGCCCATCACCGCGCCGCTCTCGTCGAACAGCACTTCTGCCGCCGGGAAGCCGGGGAAGATCTCGACGCCCAGTTCCTCGGCCTTGCCCGCCAGCCAGCGGCACAGATTGCCGAGGCTGCCGGTATAGCTGCCGTGGTTCGAGAGGAACGGCGGCATCGGCCAGTGCGGGATCGAGTACTTCTTGCCGCGCGTCAGAACCCAATGCCAGTTGTCGGTCACCGGCACTTCGGCCATCGGGCAGTCCTGCTCGCGCCAGTCGGGAATCAGCTCGTCGAGCGCCTTGGGATCGACCACCGCGCCCGACAGGATATGCGCGCCGATTTCCGAGCCCTTTTCGAGCACGCAGACCGAAAGGTCGGCGTTGACCTGCTTGAGCCGGAGGGCCGCCGAGAGGCCCGCCGGGCCGCCGCCTACGATCACTACGTCGTAAGGCATCGATTCGCGTTCGCTCATTCCCCCGCTCCGTTCCCTCGAGTGCGCGATTATTTCTCTGACGAGCCTTGAAAGAGGCCCCCGGCAAGGTCAAGACCGCTTCGGGAAAAAGCGAGCAGGTATCTTGGGCGCGATCGACGGTCAGAGTGGCGGAGGATTGACAGACTGGCTCGGCGCGGCGCTCGACTGGTGGCGCGAAGCCGGTGTCGACCACGACTACCATGACGACGCGCAGGACTGGCTCGCCGCGGCGCGCATCCAGCACGCCGACCGGCACGATCCTGCCGCATCGGCCGCCGAACCCGCCGCGACCCGGCGCGAAACCGCCGCGCCGCCCGCGATCGGCGGCGCGCGTGGGGCCTGGCCGGCGAGCCTCGACGATTTTGGCGCGTGGTGGCTCACCGAACCCTCGCTGAGCGTGGCGCCCGCTTCGCGCCGAGTCCCGCCGTCCGGCCCGCAAGGCGCGCCGCTGATGGTGTTCGTACCCATGCCCGAAGAGGGCGACGGCAAGGTGCTGCTCGCCGGCGCGCAAGGCCGACTGCTCGATGCGATGCTTTCCGCAATGGGGCTGTCGCGCGATCGCGTTTACCTTGCCAGCGCGCTCCCGGCGCGAATCGCCGCCCCCGATTGGCGCGCGCTGCACACCGCCGGGCTGGCCGCGGTAATTGCTCATCACGTCGCCCTTGCCGCCCCTGAAAGGTTGCTCGTGCTGGGCAGATCCGACGTTTCACCGCTGCTCGGACACTACCCGGCGAAAAGCGCTCCATTTGAACCGGTTGTTAACCATGAAGTGCTGAAGGTTGCCGCCTTCGCCGATTATGGCCTCGACGCCATGTTGGCGCGGCCGGCGCTCAAGGCGGGAGTCTGGAGCC